>JAOUGZ010000239.1 GCA_029865405.1 Betaproteobacteria bacterium | reverse complement strand
AACATGCAGGCCACCTGGCCTGCGAGCCTCACGCTGTACGAAAACTTCCTGTATTTCGCCGACCGCGTCGGCAAGGTGAGCGGCGGCACGCTGAAGATCAACACGATGCCCGCCGGCCAGGTCGTGCCGGCGTTCGAGGTGCTCGACGCCACCCACAAGAAAGTGCTCGATGGCGCGCACGCCTGGTCGGGTTACTGGGTCGGCAAGAACAAGGCCTCGATCCTGTGCACCGGCGGTCCCGGCGGCACGTTCGGCATGGACATGATCGACGCGCTCGGCTGGATGCACCACGGCGGCGGCATCGATCTGTGCAACGAGCTGTTCCAGCAAGAGCTCAAGCTCAACGTCCAGTGGATCCCCATTCTGCCCTCGGGCCCGCAGGCCTTCGGCTGGTTCAAGCGGCCGATCAAGAACCTGGCTGACTTCAAGGGCATGAAGTGCCGGCAGACCGGCATGGCCGCGGAGGTCTGGAAGTCGATGGGCATGAACACCGTCAACATGCCGGGCGGCGAGATCATCCCCTCGGCGCAGCGCGGCGTGATCGACTGCGCCGAGTGGGTCGGCGGGGTCGAGGACCTGCGCCTCGGGTTCCAGAACGTCTGGAAATACCATTACACCCCCGGCGTGCACGAGAACGTGACGATCGGCGAAGTGCTGATCAACGGCGACGTGTGGAAGGGCCTGAAACCCGAGCACCAGGAACTGATCAAGTCCGTGGCGAGCGAGACCTTCATCATCTGGTGGGCGAAGTGGCAGCGGCAGAACGCCGACGCCATCCGCGAGCTGCAGGAGAAGCACGGCGTGCAGATCCTGCGCACCCCGCCGGACATCCTGGTCGAGTTCCTGAAGGCCTGGGACAAGATCGCGAAGGAGGAAGCGGGCAAGAACGCGTTCTTCAAGAAGACGCACGATTCGCAGCGCGAGTACGCGGCACTGGTGGTGCCGGCGAAGCGCTTCATGTTCCCGCCGTATTCGTTCGTAGCGAACTACTACTGGCCGGAAAAAGCGGCCGGCAAGGGCAAGAAATAGGGCCTGGACAAGCGGCCTCGCGGGGGCGGAGAGACTTCCGCCCCCGCTTTCGTTTCCGCACCGTCCGCCCCGGACGGGCCACGCGGCGGCGACTCAAAATCGGACTACGGACGACTGTCTACGGGATCGGGCATGGCTGAACCTTCTCCGAAGCTGATCGCGATCGTACGGGTGATCGACCGCTTCACGGACGGCACCGGCCTGTGGATCGCGCTGCTCAACGTGCCGATGATGCTCGCCGTGGCCTACGAAGTGATGATGCGCTACGTGTTCAACGCGCCCACCATCTGGGTATTCGACTTCACCTACATGATGTACGCCAGCGTGTTCATGCTCGGCTCGGCCTACGCGCTGCACAAGGGTGCGCACATCCGCACCGACTTCTTCTTCGAGCGCTGGTCGATCCGCACCAAGGGCGTCATCGACTCCGTGGCCTACCTCGTGTTCTTCTTTCCTTCGCTCATCGTCTTCATGGTGGTCAGCGCCAACGAGGCCTGGTACGCGTACTCGATCATGGAACTGTCCGAGCAGACGCCCTGGCGGCCCGTGCTCTGGCCGTTCAAGCTGGTCGTGCCCGTGGCCGCGCTGCTGCTCCTCATCCAGGGCGTGTCGGAGACCATCAAGAGCGTCTATTCCGCGCGCCTGGGCATCGAGCTCGAGCACAAGGAGAAGATCGAGATATGACCGGCGAGGCGCTCACCGGCCTGATCATGCTGGTCGTGATGATCGGCGTGATCTTCATCGGCTTTCCGATCTCGTTCACGCTGCTGTTCCTCGCGCTGACCTTCGGCTACTTCAGCTTCGGCCATACGGTCTTCGATCTGGCCTACTTCCAGACCATCGGCATGATGAAGGAGGAGCTGCTCGCGGCGGTGCCGCTGTTCGTGCTGATGGGCTTTCTCACCGAGCAGGCCGGGCTGATGGAGCGATTGTTCACGGCGTTCCGGCTGCTGCTCGCGCCGATCCGGGGTTCGCTGTATGCGGTCGTGATCCTGACGGCGGCAGTGTTCGCGATGGCCACCGGCATCGTCGGCGCCGCGGTCACGGTGCTGGGCATCATGGCCTCGCCGATCATGATCAAGACCGGCTACGATGCCAAGCTCTCGGCTGGCGCGATCACCGCGGGCGGCACGCTCGGCATCCTGATCCCGCCTTCGGTGATGCTGATCGTCATGGGTCCGGTGCTCGGCGTGCCGGTGTCCGACCTGTATGCGGCGGCCTTCGGTCCCGGCATCATCCTCGCCGCCTTGTACCTGTCTTACCTGCTCGGGCGTTCCTTCATCAACCCGAAGCTCGGTCCCCCGGTGCCCAGGGAAGAGCGGGTCCACAGCCTCCCGGCGATGATCTGGGAGGTGATGGTCGGGGTCGTGCCGTTGCTCGGCCTCATCACGGCGACGCTGGGCTCGATACTCGCGGGCCTGGCGACGCCGACCGAGGCCTCGGCGGTGGGCGCGCTCGGCGCCGGGATTCTCGCAGCGGCTTATCGCAAATTGACCCTGGCGGGCATCAAGCAGGCGTTGCTCAGCACCACTGCGACCTCGGCGATGGTGCTCTTGCTGGCGGTGACATCGAACATCTTCGGCGCGGTGTTCGCGCGGCTGGGCTCGGCGAACTGGATCACCGAAACGCTGCTCTCGCTGCCGCTGTCGCCGACCATGATGCTGATCGTCTGCATCGTGCTGATCTTTCTTCTCGGCTGGCCCTTCGAGTGGCCGGCGATCGTGCTGGTGTTCCTGCCGATCTTCTACCCGGTGGTGAAGGCGCTCAATTTCGACATGGTGTGGTTCGGCGCGCTGGTGGCGGTGACGCTGCAGACCGCGTTCCTGTCGCCGCCGGTGGCGATGTCGGCGTACTACCTGCGGCAGGTGGTCAAGGAATGGTCGCTGGGCACGATCTACAAGGGCATGTTCGAGTTCATGATCCTGCAGGTGATCGCCATCGCCATCCTGATCGCCTACCCGCAGGTCGCGACCTGGCTGCCGGAGAAGCTCAACGCAGAGTTCCGCGCGCAAAAGGTCGAGCAGGTGGAAGACAACATCGGCCTCGACGCCTACCAGCAGGACGGCGGCTACGGCGAGGCGCTGACCGATGCGATCAGGGACGCGCGCGAGGAAGACGCGCGACAGGACAAGGAGGAGGAGGGCGCGGGAGGCAGCCTGAAACAAGACGAAGCGACCAAGGCTGGCAAGTAGCGGCAAGCGCCACTCGCTGACGCCGGGCCTCGCGCCCGGCGTTTTTTTTGTGCTACAACCCCCGCGTGCCATTCGATTTCGATTCCGTCACCGATCGCGCGGGCACCTGGTCTTCGCGCTGGGAACGCTACGCCGGGCGCGACTTGATTCCGCTCTGGGTCGCGGACACGGATTTCCGGGCGCCCGAGTGCGTGCTGGAGGCGATGGCGGCGCGCCTGCGCCACGGCGTGCTGGGCTATACGGCGCCGCCGGGCGAGCTGCGCGAGGCCATCGTCACGCGCATGCAGCGCCTGTACCGCTGGCGCATCGAGCCCGACTGGATCGTGTTCCTGCCGGGCGTGGTCCCGGGCCTGCATCTGGCCGCGCGCCATCTGGTGCGAGCCGACGAGCACGTGCTGGTGCCGACGCCCATCTACCATCATTTCAAGCGCGCGGTGGAGCTCGCGCCGCGCGCGCACGACGATGTGCCGCTCGTGCTACAGGGCGGGCGCTGGGTGTTCGACGAGGCGCGGCTGGCCGCCGCCGTGCGGCCGGGCACGCGGCTGCTCTACCTGTGCAACCCGCAGAATCCGGGTGGCACGATCTTCACGCGCGCCGAGCTCGAGCGCCTGGCACGCTTCGCCGAGCGCCACGACCTCGTCATCTGCTCGGACGAGATTCACGCCGACCTGCTGCTCGACGAAGGCAAGCCGCACCTGCCGATTGCCGCGCTCGCGCCCGAGATCTCGCGCCGCACGGTGACGCTCGCCTCGCCCAACAAGACCTTCAATTTCCCCGGCGCCGGATGCGCGTGGGCGATCGTCGAGGATGCGGCGCTGCGCCGCGCGTTCTCGGCCGACCATCACGCCACGGTGCATGATCCGTCGGTCTTCGGCTACGTCGCCGCGCTCGCCGCGTACCGCGACGGCGACGCCTGGCTTGCGGCGCAGCTCGAGTACCTGCGCGGCAATCGAGACCTTGTGCAGCGCACCGTGACGCGGATGCGAGGCCTGTCGATGGCGCATGTCGAGGCGACCTACCTGGCGTGGATCGACGCGCGCGGCCTCGGCGTGGCGGACCCGCAGGCGCACTTTCTCGCGCACGGCGTCGCGCTCTCGCCGGGCGCGCAGTTCGGCGCGCCGGGCTACGTGCGGCTCAATTTCGGCACGCAGCGCGCGCGCCTGGCAGACGCCCTGGCGCGCATGGCCTCGGCGGCCTCCAGCACGCGCGCGAGGTGAGGGTCCGACACGCCGAGCTCGGCCATATGGCCGAGCGTAGAGCGGACGTACGCCGTGCACGCGCCGCGTCCGCCCACGCCCTGCGCCACGAGCTGGGCGCGGCTTTCCAGGTCGAGCTCGCGCATGAACTGCGGGTGCGCGGGGTCGGCGACGAAGGCGAGCGCGCGCACCTTGCGGCCGCGCGAGATGCGCACCGGCACGAGGCGCGCCTGATAGACGCGGCGCGGCATCTCGCGGTTCCAGAGCTTCGTCAGCGCCGCGCCGAGGCGCCGCGCCGGAACGCGGAACGCCATGCCCCAGCAGGAGCCGCCGCGGCACAGGCCCATGACGAGCCCCGGGCGGCGGTGCGTGCCGCGGTGCCGGGTCGACAGGATGCACAGCGCCCGGTGATAACCTCGCAGCAGGCCTACCGAGCGCTCAGTGAACGGGAAGCCCGGCGACCACATCAGCGAGCCGTAGCCGAATACCCAGAGATCGCCCCGCGGCAGGGCGGCGCGGAAATCCGCCGGCGTCATCAATGGGGGCTCAACGCCCGGCGGCCAACGTCCGGCGCGACGCCGAACGAAAAGTCCTCGCTGAGCAGGGGCCGGTTCTTCGTCGTCATGGGCGCTGCGTCGCACATTATAGGATTGGCGGAAGGAAAATCAGGATGACCGGCAGGAAACGCGGTGAGCGTAGTTTAGAATCGCCTGCCTTGAACGCTCCCGTTGCCACCGAG
>JAOUGZ010000238.1 GCA_029865405.1 Betaproteobacteria bacterium | reverse complement strand
ACGCGCTCGCCCTGACGCTGCTGCTCGCGGTATGGATCCGGGTCTCCGTGGTCGTCGTCGCGCTGTCGTTCCCGGAAGGGCACATCGACTGGGGCTCTGCCGAAACCTGGGTATTCGCGCTCGCCTACGCTACGGCGGGCGGCGCGCTCGCGCTGTTCGTGTTCGCCACCTCGTCGCTGTCGCTCCCGCTGCTGCTCGATCGGCGCGACATGGACACGATCAGCGCGGCGATCGTGAGCTTCAACGCGCTGCGCGCGAACTTCGCCCCCATGCTGGCGTGGGCGGCCTGCATCGTCGCGCTGACCGCGGCGGGCTTCGCCACCTATTTCGTGGGGCTCGTCGTGGTGCTGCCCCTCATCGGGCACATGACCTGGCACGCGTACCGCGAGTCGATCGAGCCGGGCGGCTGAGCGCGCGCGGCGCAGCCAGCCGCTAGACTTGCGCGATGGACATCCCGCTGCCGGTGGCGCTGGCGGTGCTCGGCGCCGCGCTGCTGCACGCCGGGTGGAACGCGTTCCTCAAGTCGGGGGAGGACAAGCAGCTCGACGCCATCGGCATCGCCGCGGGCAGTGGCGCCGTCGCGCTGGCGGCGACCCCCTTCGTCGGCTTTCCGGGGAGCGCGTCCTGGCCGTGGCTGGCCGCTTCCGCGGTGGTGCACATCGCCTACTTCCGGCTGCTTGCGGGCGCCTACCGCTGGGGCGACCTGTCGTTTTCCTATCCGATCATGCGTGGCGGCGGGCCGCTCATCGTCACCGTCGCGGGCGTGGCGGTCTTCGGCGAGGTGCTGCCGCTGGCCGAGACGCTGGGAGTGCTGCTGATCAGCGCGGGGATCCTCGCCTTCGCCACGCATTCGGCGCAGGACGCCGCCGCGCAGCGCAAGTCGCTCGCGTATGCGCTCGGCAATGCCTGCGTGATTGCCGCCTACACGCTGATTGACGCCAAGGGCGCGCGGCTCTCGGGTGCGCCGGTCGCCTACACGCTGTGGTTCTTCGTCGCCAACGGCCTCATCATGCTCGCGCTCGGCTGCCTGCAGCGCGGCGCGGCGGTCCCGCGCCACCTCCTGCGGCGCTGGCGCCTGACGTTCGTGGGCGGCGCCTGCGCCGTGCTCGCCTACGCCATCGCCCTCTGGGCGATGACGCTCGCGCCGGTGGCGCTGGTGGCGGTGCTGCGCGAGACCTCGGTGGTGTTCGCCGCGGCGCTCGGCGCGCTGTTCCTGAAGGAGCCGTTCACCGCGCGGCGCGTGGGCGCGACGCTGGTGGTGCTGGCGGGACTGGTGGCGTTGCGCATTTAGGGACTGTCCCCCAGCCCTAGCCGGCTTCCAGCACGTCGTTCACCACGCGCACCTTGTCGCCCGCGCGCCAGGTCGGCGCCTGCTCCTGCGACAGCGTGCGCAGCGTGCCGTCCTCCATGCGCACGGTGATGTCGTAGCGCTTGGTGGTGCGCGCGTGCTTCTCGATCTGGTGGCCGACGACCGCGCCACCCACGGCGCCGATCACGCGCGCGACCTTCTTCTTGCTGCCGGAGCCGACCTGGTTGCCGACCACTGCGCCGGCCACGCCGCCGGCGACGGCACCCGCGCCGGTGGCCTCGCCCTTGACTTCGACTTCCTGCACCGCCTCGACGACGCCGCACTCGGCGCACTTGATCACGGGCTTGGGCGCGGGCGCGATCTTCGGCGCCGCCGCAACCTGCGCCGGCTTGGGCGCCGCTTTCGGTTGCGCGGGCTTGGCCTGCGCCGGGCTGGCGGCTGTTTCAGCCTTGGGCGTGACGGCCACGGCGTCGGCTTCGGTCTTGCCGCTGGTGCCCGGCAGCACGCCGGTGAACGCGGCTACGCCGACGCCGGCGAGCACGATGACCGCGACCGACGCGGTCGCGACCAGCGGATGAATTCCGGATTTCGCTTCGCTTGACATGCACTTCTCCTCGACAACGTTGCCCCCTACCGAGGCCAATGATACACGGGGCGCCTACGTCTCCGGCCGCATGTGCGGGAACAAGATCACATCGCGGATCGACGGACTGTCGGTGAGCAGCATGACGAGGCGATCCACGCCCAGGCCCGCGCCCGCGGTCGGCGGCAAGCCAACTTCCAGGGCGCGGATATAGTCGGCGTCGTAATACATGGCTTCGGGGTCGCCCGCGTCCTTCCTCGCCGCCTGCTCGCGGAAGCGCTCGGCCTGGTCCTCGGGGTCGTTGAGCTCGGAAAAGCCGTTGGCGATCTCCTTCGTGTCGACGAACAGCTCGAAGCGGTCGGTGAGCCCCGGGTCGGCGTCCTTCCTTCGCGCGAGCGGCGAGACCTCGGCCGGGAAGTCGAGGACGAAGGTCGGCGCCACCAGGTGCTTCTCCGCCACCGCCTCGAAGAGCATGAGCTGCAACGATCCCCAGCCCTGGTCGGGCTTCGTCTCCACGCCGAGCGCAGCGAGCTTCTTCGCGAGGAACGCGCGGTCGCGCAGGTCGCCGTCGATGCCCTGGCGGCGGATGGCCTCGGGGATCGGCAGGCGCGCGAACGGGCTGCCGAAGTCGATCTCGCGCCCCTGGTAGCTGACGCGCGCGTCGCCGCGCGCGGCCTGCGCGGCGTTCCTCACCAGCGTCTCGGTGAGCTCGATCATGTACTCGAAGTCCCGGTAGGCGCAGTACCACTCGAGCATCGTGAACTCGGGGTTGTGGCGCGTGGAGATGCCCTCGTTCCTGAAGTTGCGGTTGATCTCGAACACGCGCTCGATGCCGCCCACCACCAGGCGCTTCAGGTACAGCTCGGGCGCGATGCGGAGAAAGAGCTCCATGTCGAGCGCGTTGTGGTGGGTGCGGAAGGGCCGCGCCACGGCGCCGCCGGGGATCGCCTGCATCATCGGCGTCTCGACCTCGAGGTAGCGCTCGGCAATGAGCGTGTCGCGCAGCGACTGCACGACTTTCGAGCGCACGGCGAAGACGTGGCGCGACTCCGGGTTGACGATCAGGTCGAGGTAGCGCTGGCGGTAGCGCAGCTCCTGGTCGGCGAGGCCGTGGAACTTCTCGGGCAGCGGGCGCAGCGCCTTCACCAGCAGGCGCAGCGTCTTCGCGTTGACGGTGAGCTCGCCCTTGTTCGTCTTGAAGAGCGTGCCCTCCACGCCGACGATGTCGCCGAGGTCCCAGTGCTTGAACGCCTCGTGCGCGGCTTCGCCGGCGACGTCGTTCGCCACGTACACCTGCAGGCGGCCGCTGCCGTCCTGCAGCGTGGCGAAGCTCGCCTTGCCCATGACGCGCTTGAGCATCATGCGGCCGGCGAGCGACACGCTCGCGCCCTCGTGCTCGAGCGCCGCCTTGTCGAGGCCGCTGTAGCGCTCCGCCAGGTCGCCCGCGTGGTGCGCGGGGCGGAAGTCGTTGGGGAAGGCCGGGCCCCGCGCGCGCAGCGCCCTCAGCTTTTCGCGGCGCTCCTCGACGAGCTTGTTGTCTTCTTCCATCAAACCCCCTGTTTCAGGCTCGCCTCGATGAAGTCGTCGAGCTCGCCGTCGAGCACCGCCTGCGTGTGGCCCTTCTCCACGCCGGTGCGCAGGTCCTTGATCCGCGACTGGTCGAGCACGTAGCTCCTGATCTGGTGGCCCCAGCCGATGTCGGTCTTCGCGTCTTCCAGCTTCTGGCGCTCGGCCTCCTTCTTCCGCATCTCCAGCTCGTAGAGCTTGGATTTGAGCATGGCGAGCGCCTCGGCGCGGTTGCGGTGCTGCGAGCGGTCGTTCTGGCACTGCACGACGATGCCGCTCGGGATGTGCGTCATGCGGATCGCCGAGTCGGTCTTGTTCACGTGCTGGCCGCCGGCGCCCGAGGCGCGGTAGGTGTCGACGCGGATCTCGGCGGGGTTGAGCTCGACTTCCACGGTCTCGTCGACTTCGGGGTAGACGAAGACGCTCGCGAACGAGGTGTGGCGCCGCGCGTTGGCGTCGAACGGCGATTTCCTCACCAGCCGGTGCACGCCGGTCTCGGTGCGCAGCGTGCCGTAGGCGTAGGAGCCGTTCACCTTGAGCGAGGCGCTCTTGATGCCCGCCACCTCGCCCTCGGTCTGCTCGAGGATCTCCACCTTGTAGCCCTTGCGGTCGCAGAACTTGAGGTACATGCGCTCGAGCATCGAGGCCCAGTCCTGCGCCTCGGTGCCGCCCGAGCCCGCCTGGATGTCGACGAAGCAGGCGTTGGGATCGAGCGGGTTTGAGAACATGCGCCGGAACTCGAGCTGGTGCACCTGCGCTTCCAGCGCGCCGGCGTCCTTCTCCACGCCTTCGAGGGTCGCCTCGTCGTTCTCCGACTGGCCGAGCTGAAAGAGCTCGCCCGCGTCGCTGACGCCGCCGTCGATCTCGGTGAGCGACTCGACCGTGGCTTCGAGGCTCTTCTTCTCGCGCCCGAGCTCCTGCGCGCGCTTCGGGTCGGACCAGGCCTTCGGGTCCTCGAGGAGCCGGTTGACCTCGACTAGGCGCTTTTCCTTCGCCTCGAAGTCAAAGGTACCTCCTCAGCTCCGCGGACCGGGCTTTCAGGTCTTTGAGCTTGTCGGCGAGGGCGTTGAGGCGTTCGGCTTCCATGCGGGCCGCAATTATAAGCGCCGATCGCTACTTCGCCCGCCGGCACTCGCGCAGCGTGCGGTAGGCGACGCCGTTCACCGTCGATATCGCCGCCGTGTTGCGCTCGGCGCCCGGCGCGGGGCGCGCCGACCAGCCGTGGCGGACGATGTAGCAGGGCCCGCTCGGCTGCGGATCGAGCGCGTAGTCGCCCTCGCGCTCGTTGCGCAGCACGTCCAGGCGCACGCCGGGCTCGCCGACCCTTTTCAGCGTGAACTCGAGGCTCGCGCCGATGCGGTAGCGGCAGGTGAGCGCGCCGTCCGCCTCGAGGTCGCACTTCGTGCCGTGCCGGGCGGCGAGGTACGGCTCGACGCTCGCCCGTGCGCCGGAGACGAAAAGCAGCGCGCCGAGCGCCGCCCTCACGACCGCCTTCATGGGTGTCGATTTTGCCTTGTGCCGGGAAACCTGTAGCGTTGCGGCCATGAACCAGGAAGCGACCACCAAAACGCCCGGGGCGCTCGAGCGGCTGCGCGGCTGGGGCCAGCGCCTCGCCGCCGCCGTGCGCTCGGGCTACGCGCCGGCCGGGCCGCGCAGCGAGCTGGAAGCGCTCCTCGCCGAGGCGCGCACGGCGCGCGGCGGCGAGCGCGCCGCGCGCGCGCGCGCCGAGAGGATCTCGGCGCTCTA
>JAOUGZ010000237.1 GCA_029865405.1 Betaproteobacteria bacterium | reverse complement strand
ATCCCGAGAGCGCGGCCGCCGACGGCCGTTTCGTGATGCGGCCCGACACGCCCGGCACCGTCTTCATCGTCGCCGACCCGCTGGCGCTCGCCACGGCGCAAAGCGCGACCTGGGTGGCCAAGACCGGCTTTGGCGCCGAAAAAGTGCGCAGCATGGAAGTGGCTCTTGCCGGCGGCGGCAAGTGGCGCGTCGAGCGTCCGAGCGTCGAGGGCGACTGGAGGCTGACGCCGCTCTACGCGGGCGAGAAGCTCGACGTGCTGCGCGCCAACTCGGCGACCTACTCGCTCAACCGCATCGCGATCGCGGACGTCACGGCGCCCGGCGTGCGTACCGAAGTCACCGGTCTCGACCGCCCGACGACCGTGGTGGCCTCGACCTTGGACGGCCTCACCTACACCCTGAAGCTCGGCAAGCTGCGCGGCGACGACTACTACGCCACGCTGTGGGTCTCCGGCGAGGCCAAGCCCGCCGGCGCCGATGCCGCCGAGCGCGCGAAAAGCATCGCCGCGCGGCTGCCCGCGGAGAAAGCGCTCGCCGGGCACATCCTGCTCCTCCCGCGCTCCAAGTTCGAGGACGTTCTGAAGAAACGCGCGGAACTGCTGGAGAGGAAGGAAAGCGGCAAGAAGTAGCCGAAGCGCCGCGTCCCGAAGTAGCATAGGCCCCAGGAGGAGACCGCCTTGGGCAAGCACACCATCAAGCACCTGAGGACGATCGCGCTCGTCGGCCAGTCGGGGTGCGGCAAGACCTCGCTCGCCGAGGCGTTGCTGGCGCGCGCGGGCGCGGTGCCCGCCGCCGGCAGCGTCGAGCGCGGCACCACCGTGTGCGACTACACGCCGCAGGAAAAGCAGCTGCAGCATTCGCTCAAGCTCGCCGTCGCCAGCTTCGAGGCACCGAACGGCGAATCCCCCACCGTCATCCACCTGCTCGATACCCCGGGCTACGCCGATTTCCTCGGCCATTCGCTGCCGGCGCTGGCCGCCGTCGAGACCGCGGCGATCGTGATCAACGCGCAGAACGGCATCGAGATGATGACCGGGCGCTTCCTGCAGTGGGCGGCGCGCCGCGGCCTCGACCGGCTGATCGTCGTCAACAAGATCGACGCCGACAACGTCGACCTCGAGGGGCTGCTCGGCGAGATCCAGGAGGCCTTCGGCAAGGAATGCCTGCCGCTCAACCTGCCGGCGGCGAAGGCATCGAAGGTCTCGGACTGCTTCTTCGCCCCTGCGGGCGAGGCCGATTTTTCCTCGGTGGAAGAAGCGCACCGCAAGCTCGTCGACCAGGTGGTCGAGGTCGACGAGAAGCTGATGGCCGAGTACCTGGAGAAGGGCGAGGTCGAGCCCGAGGCGCTGCACGAGCCGCTCGAAGCGGCGATGCGCGAGGGACATCTCATTCCCGTGGTGTTCTGCTCGGCGAAGACCGGCGCGGGCGTGGCCGAGCTCCTCGACGTGATCGTGAAGCTGCTGCCGAACCCGGCCGAAGGCAATCCGCCCGTCTACCTCAGCGTGCCCGCCGACGGCGGCGCGCCGACCGAGATCCAGGCGACGCCCGACCCTTCGCAGCACGCGCTCGCGCATGTCTTCAAGATCGAGATCGATCCGTACATCGGGCGCCTGGCGGTGTTTCGCGTGCACCAGGGCCGGATCACGCCCGGGATGCAGCTCTACGTCGGCGAAGGCCGCAAGCCGATCAAGCCCGGGCACCTGTACATGCTGCGCGGCAAGACCCAGACCGAAGTGAGCGAAGCGGTGCCGGGCGACATCTGCGCCATCGCCAAGGTCGATGAGATCCAGTTCGACCACATCCTGCACGACGCGGCGGAGGACGCGCACATCCGCGCGCGGCCGCTCGAGCTGCCCACCTCGGTCTTCGGCCTCGCCGTGCAGCCGAGAAAGCGCGGCGACGAGCAGAAGGTGTCGGACGTCCTGCACAAGCTCGTTGCCGAAGACCCCTGCCTGAAGATCGAGCACAACGCGCAGGCCAACGAAACCGTGATGCGCGGCCTCGGGGAGCTGCACCTCAGGACGACGCTGGAGAAGATCGCCACGCAGTACAAGGTCGAGCTCGACACGCGCCCGCCGTCGATCCCGTACCGCGAGACCATCGCCGTGCGCGCCGAAGGCCACAGCCGGCACAAGAAGCAGACCGGCGGCGCCGGGCAGTTCGGCGAAGTGTTCCTCAAGGTCGAGCCGCTGCCGCGCGGCCAGGGGTTCGAGTTCGTTGACAGCGTGAAGGGCGGCGCGATCCCCAACCAGTTCATCCCCTCGGTCGAGAAAGGCGTGCGCGCGGTGCTGGAGAGCGGCTACGTCGCCGGCTACCCGATCCAGGACGTGCGCGTCATCGTCTACGACGGCAAGAGCCACCCCGTGGACTCCAAGGACGTGGCCTTCATGTCGGCGGGCCGCAAGGCGTTCATCGACGCGCTCGGCAAGGCGCGCCCGATCGTGCTCGAGCCGATCGTCAACGTCGAGATCGTCGCCCCCGAGCAGAAGATGGGCGACATCGCCGGCGAGCTCTCGGGGCACCGCGGCCAGATCAAGGGCTCGGACGCGCCGCGTCCGGGCACCGTGCAGATCATGGCGCAGGCGCCGCTCTCGGAGATGGAGCAGTTTCCCGCGCGCCTGAAGTCGATCACCGCCGGCCACGGCTCGTACACGCTGGAATTCAGCCACTACGAGGCGGCGCCGCCGCAGCTGCAGCAAAAACTCATCTCGGCGCACCGCCCCGCCGCCCACGCCGACGATTAAATGGGGACAGACCTCATTTAAATGTTCATCGGACACGCGGCGCTCGCGCTCGCCGCCAAACCGCTTGCCCCTCGCGCAAACCTCGGCATTGCACTCGCAGCGACCTACTGGCTGGATCTGGTGTGGCCGATCCTCGTTCTGCTCGGCATCGAGCGCGTCGAGGTCGATCCCGGCAACACGGCATTCACGCCGCTCGACTTTGTGCACTACCCCTGGACGCATAGCCTTGCAGCGGCGCTCGCGTGGAGCGCCCTGCTCGGACTCGTCTGCTGGAAGCTCGGCCGCCGCGCCGCCCTGGTGCTGGGCCTGCTCGTCTTCAGTCACTGGGCGCTCGACGCGTTGTCGCATCGCGCGGACCTGCCGCTCTGGCCGGGGAGCACGACGATGGTCGGCCTCGGCCTGTGGAACTCGGTGCCGGGGACGTTGCTCGTCGAGAGTGCCCTGTTTGCCGCCGGCGTGGCGATCTACCTGCGCCACCCGGCCAAAGCCGCGCTCGCCTTCTGGCTGCTGATTGCTTTTTTCGTCCTGGCCTATCTCGGCGCGGCCTTCGGGCCGCCGCCGCCTAGCGCCGCCGCCGTGGCCGCAAGCGCGCTCGCGCTCTGGCTGCTCCCCGTCTGGGGCTGGTGGATCGAGCGGCGGCCTTAGGCAGCGGCGCCGGATTCGGCACCTCCTCGGCCACGCAGAACACGCCGCCCTGGAATTTCTCGGCCACCGGCTCGCCCGGCGTCTCGCGCGCGAGAACCTCCGCAGCGAACACCTCCGAGTCGTCCTGCGGCCGGTAGCCGAGCCGGAACGCATTCGCATTGTCGTACCACGCGCGCTGGTTGCCCGAGATGCCGTAAACGATCTCGAACCGGATGTCCGGATGCTCGATGCCGATACTCACCAGCTGCGCCAGGTCGCGCGGACTGAACCAGATGGACAGGCGCCGCTTGTCGATCGGCTTCGGATTGACGTTGCCGATGCGCATGCAGAACACCTGCATGCCGTACTTGTCGGCGTACAGGCTGCCGAGCGCCTCGCCGAACACCTTGGACACGCCGTAGCGGCTGTCGGGCTTGACTGTGACGCGGTGGTCGATGGTCTGGTCGCGCCGGTAGAAGCCGACCGCATGGTTGGACGTCGGAAAGAGGATCCGCTTGACGCCGTTACGCCGCGCGGCCTCGAACACGTTGTAGCAACCGATGATGTTGGCGCTGAGGATGCCCTCCCAGGGTCCCTCCACCGAGTAGCCGCCGAGATGGACCACGGCGTCGACGCCCTTGGTGATGCGCAGCGCGGCCTTGAAGTCCGAAATGTCGGCGCGCATGAACTGCTGGCCCTTGAACTTCTCCTTCAGGTCGCGCAGGTCGGAGGCGCGGATGCGGTACTTTGCCGCCAGCTCGCGGCGCAGGTGGGTGCCGACGTCGCCGGCCGCCCCGGTGATGAGCACGGTCTTCATACTTTCCTCCCCGCAGGCAGTATAGCGATTGCCGCCGCCGCGGCGCTGTGCTACTAAGCAACTCCCATGCTCCGCGCCCTCGTCCTCGCGATCGCTTTCGCCGCCGCAGCGGGCTCGGCCCCGGCGCGGGCCGAAGCGACGCCGCAGGCGGTGATGTACGCGACCTCCTGGTGCCCGTACTGCGCCAAGGCGCGCGCGTACTTCGCGCGCTCGGGCATCGCCTACGTCGAGCACGACATCGAGAATTCGGCCAGCGCCAACGCGGAGTTCAAGCGCCTGGGCGGGCGCGGCGTGCCGCTCATCGTGGTGGGACGCGAGAAGTTGAGCGGCTTCAGCGAGCAGGGCTTCGAGGACATGCTCGCGCGGGCCGCGCGCTGACATGAGCGAGAGCTGGCAGCCGAGCCCGCGCGTGCCCGATGCCGCGGTACACGACGTCGACGCGTCTTTCGCGCGCTACCGCCTGCCGCTCGCCAAGGTCGAGCGCCTCGCCACCGGCCTCACGCGCTGGGCCGAGGGCCCGGTGTACTTCGGCGACCTCCGGTGCCTCCTGTGGAGCGACGTGCCCGGGGACTGCATGTGGCGCTGGGACGAGCAGACCGGCGCGGTGGGCGTGTGGCGCAAGCCTTCGGGCTACGCCAACGGCAACACGCGCGATCGCCAGGGGCGGCTCGTCACCTGCGAGCACGGCGGGCGGCGCGTCTCGCGCACCGAGCCCGACGGCACGATCACAACGCTCGCCGAGCGCTTCGAGGGCAAGCGGCTCAACTCGCCGAACGACGTGGTGTGCAAGTCCGACGGCTCGCTCTGGTTCACCGACCCGAGCTTCGGCATCCTCGGCTGGTATGAAGGACACAAGGCGCCGGCCGAGCTGCCGACGAACGTTTACCGAATCGATCCCTCAGGCGCGCTGTCGGTGGTCGCCGAAGGCATCAACCAGCCCAACGGCCTCGCCTTTTCGCCCGATGAGTCGATCCTGTACGTCGTCGAGTCGCGCTCGGTGCCGCGCAAGATCCTCGCCTGCG
>JAOUGZ010000236.1 GCA_029865405.1 Betaproteobacteria bacterium | reverse complement strand
GCGCTCGCTCGCCTCGGCGCGCAGGCGCTCGTTGACGGTGTTCAGCTCGGCCGTGCGCTCGACGATCTTCTGCTCCAGCTCGCGCTCGCTCTCGCGCGTCGCTTCGAGGAGCAGGCGCTGCGCGGCAAGGGCCTCGACCTCGGCGGTGGCGCGCTCGCGGCGCAGCAGGTTGATGCGGTCGCCGAGCGCGAACGAGAGCAGCAGCACGTCCAGCGCGAAGCCGATGTGCAGGCCGTAGATCGTCACCATGTTGGTCGGCACCAGCGAGAAATTGCGCAGCGCGCCGAGCGCGATGAAGGCGAGCAGCGCCGCCCACGCGAGCAGGAAGTAGCGCGCCGGACGGTAGCCATCGACCAGCGCGCGCACGCCGGCATACGTGGCGACCGCCGCAGCGGCGAAACTCAGGGCGGAGACCGTGCGCAGGATGCCGCCGTAGCCGATCCCCCATCCGGTACCCGCCGGTACGGCGAGCAGCGCCGCCGCGGCGACGATCGCGCCCATGACGCGGTCGGCGCGCGGCGCGATGCGGCGCATGTCGAGGAAGATGCGCGCGAACTGGCCGCCCATGGCGAGCGCGAGCGTGAGCGACAGGGCCACCCCCTGGTTGGCGATCCGCGGGCTCTGCGGCCACAGGTACTGGTAGCCGAGCCCGTCGAAGCTGAGAAGGAAAATGCCGAAGGCAGTGGCGTACAGCACGTAGAACACATACGCGCGGTCGCGCACCGCGAAGAACAGCATCAGGTTGTAGAGCACCAGGGCGAGCGCTGCGCCGTAGAACAGGCCGAGGATCAGCTGCGCGCCGCGGTTGTGCTCGGCGAAGGCATCCGGCCGCCACAAGGTGAGCGGCACCGTGATCACCCCCTGCGACGTGATGCGCAGGTAATACTCATGCTCGCCCGCGGCGGTGGGCATGGCAAACCGGAACACGTGGTTGCGGTGCCGCACTTCGCGCGCCGCCCAGGGCAGGCTGTCGCCTGCGATCCTCACCCAGTAGCGCGGTTCGGCGCCCGGCAGCGCTTCGGGCAGATGAAATTCGACGCGATCCAGGTTCGAGTAGGCCAGCTCGAGCAGGCGCTCGTCGTTCGGCAGCGCGCCGCCCGGCAGGCGAAAGCGCAGCCACCACGCCGAGTTCGAGTAACCGAAGTTGAGCGGATCGGCCGCCGGGTAGGCAAAGCGCGCAGCCTGCGGCGGCCGGCGCACGTCTTCGAGCGTGAGGCGCCCACCCGGGTCCTCGAGCGCTTCGACATGCAGGCCGAGCGACACGCGATCCAGATTTCCCGGTACCGCGTCGAGCGCCTGCGCCTGCGCGGACGTGAAGATAAGGACGGCCGGCAGGACGAGGATACGCAACATGGCGAGGCCGGAATAGTAGTGCAGCAAGCGGCTTGCGTTAAGATGCACGCCTTCATGCGCGCCATCCAGATCGAAAGGCCCGGCGGGCCCGAGGTGTTGCGCCCCGCCGAGCGCCCGCGTCCCGAGCCCAAGCCGCACGAGATTCTCGTCAAGGTCGCGGCCGCGGGCGTCAATCGCCCCGATGTGCTCCAGCGCCTCGGCCTTTATGCGGTGCCGCCCGACGCGTCCGACCTGCCCGGCCTCGAAATCGCCGGCGCAGTCGAGGCGTGTGGCGCCGCGGTTACGATGTGGAAGCCCGGCGACAAGGTGTGCGCGCTCACCCACGGCGGCGGCTATGCCGAGTATTGCGTCACGCCGGAAGCGCAGGCGCTGCCGGTGCCCAAAGGCCTGTCGATGACGGAGGCGGCCTCGCTGCCGGAAACCTTCTTCACCGTCTGGTCGAATGCCTATGACCGCGGCCGGCTCGCGCCGGGCGAGTCGCTGCTGGTGCACGGCGGCACCTCGGGCATCGGCGTCACCGCCATCCAGATGGCGAAAGCGCTGGGCAATCGCGTATTCGCCACCGCGGGCAGCGATGAGAAGTGCGCCGCCTGCGTGAAGCTCGGCGCCGAGCAGGCCTTCAACTACAAGACCCAGGACTTCGTTGAAGGCGTGAAGCAGGCGACCGGCGGCAAGGGCGTGGACGTGATTCTCGACATGGCGGCGGGCGACTTCGTGCCGCGGGAGCTCAAGGCGCTGGCCGACGAAGGGCGCCTCGTGTTCATCGCCTTCCTGCGCGGGCCGAAGACCGAGCTCGACGTGAACGAGCTGATGCGCCGGCGCCTGACGCTCACCGGCTCGACGCTGCGCCCGCGGCCGGTGGCGTTCAAGGGCGCGATCGCCGCGCGGCTGCGCGAGCGCGTCTGGCCGTTGATCGAGGCCGGAAAGATCAAGCCGGTGATCTACAAGACGTTCAGGCTCGAGGACGCCGCGGAAGCGCACCGCCTGATGGAAACGAACGTCCACGTCGGCAAGCTGGTCCTCACGCTCTGACATGCGGCGCGCGAGCGACGCGCTCCTCGTCGTCGACGTGCAGAATGACTTCCTGCCGCGGGGCGCGCTCGCCGTGCCGCGCGGCGACGAAGTCGTGCCGCTCGTCAATCGCATCGCCGCGCGGTTTGCCGTGGTGGTGCTCACGCAGGACTGGCATCCCGCGGGCCACGCGTCGTTCGCGTCGAGCCATCCCGGGAAACGGCCGTTCCAGAAGATGCGGCTCGCGTACGGCGAGCAGGTGCTGTGGCCCGATCACTGCGTGCAGGGCTCGGCCGGCGCCGCGTTCGCCGCGGCGCTGGACGTACCGCACGCCCAGGCCGTCATCCGCAAGGGTCATCACCGCAAGGTAGACAGCTATTCGGCGTTTCTCGAAGCCGATCGCCGGACGAGGACCGGACTCGACGGCTACCTCGAGTCGCGCGGTGTGAAGCGGGTGTTCTGCGTCGGACTCGCCACCGACTTTTGCGTCGCCTGGACGGCGCTCGATGCGCGGCGCTTCGGGCTGCAGGCCGTGGTGATCGAGGACGCCTGCCGCGCGCTCGACACCGACGGCTCGCTGCAGGCCGCGTGGACGGCGATGAAGAAGGCAGGGGTCAGGCGGCTTTCTTCGGCGAGCGTGCTCTAGCCGCTGCCGCCGGCTCGCCGCTCGCCTCGCGCTTCAGCCACGCCACGAAGTCGGCCACTTCCGGCCGGCCCTCTGCATTCGGTGACAGCACCGCGTAGTACGCGCGGGCGGGATCGGCCGTGCGCTTGAAGGGCGCCACCAGCTCGCCCGCCTCGAGCGCGTCTTTCAGCAGTGGACTGCGTCCCAGCGCCACGCCGTGCCCGGCAATCGCCGCGGCGATGATCTGCTCGTAGCCCGAGAAGGACAGGCGCCCCGCGGGCTTGAACTCCTCCAGGCGCTCCACTTCGAGCCAGGTGCGCCAGTGCAGCCAGGGGTGGCGTGCATCCGGATCATCGTATTGCAGCAACACATGGTGGCGCAGGTCGGCCGGCTCCGTGAGCGGCCGGCGCGGGTCCCTGAGCAGCTTCGGGCTGCACACCGGAAAAACGCGCTCGCCGAAGAGACGCTCGGCGTTCGGCCCGGCGAGCATCGCCGGACCGTGCCGGATGGCGACGTCGAGCCCGTCGCGCGCCAGATCCTGCACGCGCGTGTCGGCGGAGATGCGCACGTCGACGCCGGGATGCGCGCGCGTGAAGCCGGCCAGTCGCGGGATCAGCCACAACGCGGCAAACGAATGGGTCGTGGTGACGGCGAGCGTGCGCCGCCCCGCCTGCGCCCGCAGCCGGTCGGTCGCCGCCCGCATGGTCGCGAGCACCTGCGCCGCCGCCGGATAGAACTGCTGTCCGGCGTCCGTCAGGGCGAGCGCGCGGTGGCGGCGCTCGAACAGGCTCACACCGAGCTGACTTTCGAGTTCCTGCATCTGCCGGCTGATCGCCGACTGCGTGAGGTGCAGCTCCTCGGCGGCGCGCGTGAACGACAGCAGCCGCGCCGCCGCCTCGAATCCCCGCAGCAGGTCCAGGGAGGGCAGTCTTACATTCCCTTTACTCATGCAAGTCCTGACTTTTTACCGTTTGAGACGGCGGCGTGAAGGATGCACCATACGCATGCCAAACACAAGGAGGTGCCGCATGAAGATCGAACTCGAACCCGGCGCCCTGCGGCTCGCCCGCGGGCAGACGCTGAGAGTCATCGACGCCCTGGGCAGCACGATCTGCTGCAACGCGGGCGCCGTCTGGATCACCGAGGAAAACGACCCCAAGGACGTGGTCCTCGAAGCCGGCCACTGCCATCGGCTGAGCCGCAAGGGGCTCGCGCTCGTGCACGCCTTCGGCGAGGCCTCGGTGGCGCTCGCCTGAACCCTGACAGCAAGGAGAACGACATGGACATGAACCATTGGGATATCGCCGCCCTGCGCGCTGCGGCGAGCCGCGAGCGCGCGGCTGCGGTGCATGAACTGCTGGCCCGTTTCGCGGCCTGGCTGCGATCCGTGCCTACAATAGGCGTTCCGCAAGCGAAGGAACGCCAATGTTTCGGGACGGATTGCTGAAGGGCAAGAACATCCTCATCACGGGCGGCGGCACCGGCCTCGGCAAGGAGATCGCCGCCCGCTACCTCGCCCTCGGCGCCGGCCTGTGGCTCGCGGGCCGGCGCGCCGGCGTCCTCGAGCAGACGGCCAAGGAACTCGTCGCCGCGCACGGCGGCAGCGTGCGCACGCACGCCGTCGACATCCGCGACTACGCCGCGGTCGACGCCATGGTCCAGCGCATCTGGGACGATTCCGGCCCGCTTACCGGCCTGGTCAACAACGCCGCCGGCAATTTCATCAGCCCGACCCAGGACCTGACGCCGAACGGGTTCAACGCCATCGCCAACACCGTGTTCCACGGCACCTTCTACGTCACGCACGCGATCGGCAAGCGCTGGATCGCGGGCGGGCACAAGGGCTCGGTGGTCTCGATCCTCGTCACCTGGGTCTGGACCGGCTCGCCCTACGTCGTGCCCTCGGCGATGTCGAAGGCCGGGCTGCATATCATGACCAAGTCGCTCGCCGTCGAGTGGGGCAAGCACGGCATTCGCCTGAACGCCATCGCGCCGGGCCCCTTTCCCACCGAGGGCGCGACCAAGCGCCTGCGCCCCGGCTCGAGCTTCGGCGAGTCGACCAAGGTCAATCCGATGCGCCGCGTCGGCGAGATGTCGGAGCTGCAGAACCTCGCCACCTTCCTCATGGCCGACGGCTGCGAGTGGCTCTCGGGCGAGACCATCGCCCTCGACGGCGCGGGCTATCTCGCCACCGGCGCCTACTTCACCGAGCTCGACAAG
>JAOUGZ010000235.1 GCA_029865405.1 Betaproteobacteria bacterium | reverse complement strand
CGATCGCCTGCAGCGCCTCGAGCAACTGCGCCGCCGAGAGCTCGGTGTCCACCGCCGCGACCGCGTTGACGAAGTCCGGCTGGTCCGGCGCGTCGACGGGCGCGCTGCAGTACAGCGGGGAGCATGCGGCAACGCGCGTGCCGGGCAGCTCGGCGAGCTCGGTGAACGCCTGCATCAGCTGCGCGCGCGGCCCATCCTGATTCGAGCCGAGCCCGATGTACGCGGTGATCACGCCTGCTCGGGAACCTCGGCCCCGGCGTCCTTGCGCCGCCGGCGCCGGCGGCGTTTCTTGCGTGGCCCCGTGTCGGGCAGCAGCATGGCCCGGCGCGCATCCGCGTCGGCCTGCTGGAAGACGCGCCACCAGGCTTCGAGCTCGGCGCTCACCTCGCCGCTCGCGGCGCGCAGCGCGAGAAAGTCGTAGCCCATGCGAAAGCGCGGCGCTTCCAGCAGCCGCATGGGGCGCTGGCCGCCGCGCTGCTCGAAGCGCGGCTGCATGGCCCACACTTCGCGCATCGTCGCCGTGAGCTTGCGGGTGAGCGCGAGCGTCTCGAACTGCGCGTCGAGCACGCGGTCCATGGACGCCTCGAGCGCCATCTGCGGCCGCTCGCCCTTCGCCTGCCGCGCTTTCCAGGCCGCCAGCACTTCGTGCCACAGCAGCGCGGCGAACAGGAAGGCGGGCGACACCGAGCGGTCGCTGCGCACGCGCTCGTCGGTCTGCGCCAGCGCCAGCGTGACGAAGCGCTCGCCGAGCGGTTGCTCGATGATCACGTCGAGCAGCGGCAGAATGCCCTTGGACAGCCCCTCGTCGCGCAGCTGGCGCACGCATGCGCTGGCATGTCCCGAGAACAGCAGCTTCAACATCTCGTCGAACACGCGCGCCGGCGGCACATGCTCGATGAGCGGCGCGAGCCGGCGGATCGGCGCGCGCGTGCCGGCCTCTATGGTCAGGCCGAGCTTCGCCGCCAGCCTTACCGCGCGCAACATGCGCACAGGGTCTTCGCGATAGCGCGTCTCCGGATCGCCGATCATGCGCAGGACGTGCTTGCGCAGGTCGGCCAGTCCGCCGTGGTAATCGATGATCTCCTCGGTGGCGGGATCGAAATACAGCGCATTCACGGTGAAATCGCGCCGCCGCGCGTCCTCCTCCTGGTTGCCGAACACGTTGTCGCGCAGCACGCGGCCGTGTTCGTCTTTCTCCGTGGTGCCGGCGTCGGCTGCGCGGAAGGTCGACACCTCCACGGTATCCGCGCCCAGCATCACGTGCACCAGGCGGAAGCGCCGGCCGATGATCAGCGCGCGGCGAAAAAGCGGCTTCACCTGCTCGGGGCGCGCGTCGGTGGCGACGTCGTAGTCCTTGGGCACGATGTCGAGCAGCAGGTCGCGCACGGCGCCGCCCACCACCGAAGCCGAATGGCCCGCGCCGTGCAGCACGTCGCAGACCTTGAGCGCGGCGTTGCTGAGCGCCTCGCGGCGCAGGGCGTGGCGCGCGCGCGGCACGCGTTGCGCCGCATGGGCGGGCAGCCCCAGGACGCGGCGGATGAAGCGTTTGATCATCGAGGCGGCGATTCTAGCGCAGCGAGATCACCGGCCAGCCGCGGCGCGCCGCCTCGGCGGCGAGCTCGGCATCGGGGTCGACTGCCACCGGCTGGCGCACGCGCTCGAGCAACGGCAGATCGTTGTGCGAGTCGCTGTAGAAAACGCTGGTGTCGAACGCGCTCAGGCAGTGGCCGAGGGCGGCGAGCCACTCATCGACGCGACGGATCTTGCCTTCGCGAAAGCACGGCGTGCCGGCCACCCGGCCGGTGAAGCGCCCGGCCGCGGTTTCTGGCTCGGTGGCGACCAGATGTGGCACGCCGAACTCGCGCGCGATGGGCGCGGTGACGAAGCTGTTGGTGGCGGTGACGACCGCGCACAGGTCGCCCGCGTCCCGGTGGCGCGACACCAGGTCGCGCGCGCGCGGCGTGATCATCGGCAGGATGCGCTCGCGCATGAAATCGGCGTGCCACCGCGCGAGTTCCTGCGGCGTGTGCGCAGCGAGCGGGCCGAGCGCGAATCCTAGGTACTCGTGGATGTCGAGCGTGCCCGCCTTGTACTGCTCGAAGTAGCGCGCGTTCTGCGCCTCGTACTCGTCGCGCGCCAGCACGCCGCGCGCGATGAGAAACTGGCCCCACTCGTAGTCGCTGTCGCCGGCGAGCAGGGTATTGTCAAGGTCGAACAGCGCCAGCTTCACGGCTCGAGCGCGCGCAGAGCCTCGCGCACCAGGGGCAGGGTGAGCGCGCGGTGCTGCTCGAGCGATGCGCGATCGAGGTGCTCGAGGATCGCACCGAGAGAGGGCATGTCCCGGCGCACGTGCGTGAGCAGGTACCAGACCACCTCGTCGCTCAGCCGCAGGCCGCGGCGTGCGGCCTCGGCGTGCAGATAGACGGCCTTTTCGGCGTCGGTCAGCGGCTTCACCTCGTACACCAGGCCCCAGCCGAGCCGGCTGCGCAGGTCCTCGCGCAGCGCGAGCTGCGCCGGCGGCGCGTTCCCCGCGGCGAGCACCGTGCCGCCCGCGTCGCGCGCCTCGTTGATCGCGTTGAACAGGGCGATTTGTGCCGTCGCGTCGAGCCGCTCGACGTCATCGGCAAGCGTCACGCCGGGACGTGCGCTCGCCGTCAGCAGGTGGCTGCGGCCCGAGCCGGGTGCGCCCCAGAGGTAGATCACGGCCTCCGGGCAGCGCCCGGCGGCGAGCTCACGCAGGCGCGCGAGCAGCTCGCCGTTGGCGCCGGGGACGAAGTTCTCGAGCGAGGGCGCGGGCGGCGGCTGGAGCGGCAGCGCGAGCTGGCGCGTCACTTCGCGCCGCCGTACAGCGAGCTCGCGAGGTAGGCGCCGCGCAGGTGGCGCAGGCCCACGAGCAGTGCCGCACTCGCGGGCAGGGCGAGAAGCACTCCGAAGAAGCCGAACACTTGCCCGAACGCGAGCAGCGCAAAGATCACCGCCACCGGGTGCAGGCCGATGCGCTCGCCCACCAGCAGCGGCGTGACCACCATGCCTTCCAGCGTCTGGCCGATGCCGAAGGCGAGCCATACCCAGGCGAGGCCCCAAAGGCCGTCGAACTGCATCAGCGCGGCCACCGTGCCCAGGGCGAAGCCGACCAGCGCCCCGACATACGGCACGAACACCAGCAGCCCCGTGATGAGGCCGATGGGCAGCGCGAACTCGAGGCCCGCCAGCCACAGCGCGAGCACGTAAAAGACGCTCATCGTGAGAATGACGGTAAGCTGTCCGCGCAGGAACTCGGCCAGCACGGCGTCCACCTCGCGCAGGATGGCGCGCACCTTGGCGTGCACGTGGCGCGGAACCAGCCGATCGATACGCGCGCGCAACGTGTGCCAGTCGCGCAGCAGGTAGAACAGCACCACCGGCACGAGCAGCAGATTGACCAGGAATGCCACCAGCGCCAGGCCGCCGATCTTGAGCGAGCCGAGCAGCCGCCCGAGCAGCTGCTGATTCTCGACCACCAGGTCGCCGGCAAGGCCGCGCACGGTTTCCACGTCGAGCTGGAAGGCAACCCCGAGGTATTCCTCGGACAGCGGCGCGAGGCGCTGGTTGAGCCAGGTGATGAAGGCGGGCAGGCGCTCGGCGAGCAGGCTGAGCTCCTTGGCGAACAGCGGCAGCACCACCAGCGCCAGCGCGACGAGCAGCGCCAGCACGCCGATCATCACCAGGACCACGGCGAGGGTGCGCGGCACGTACTTGCCGCTCAGGCGCTCGGCGAGCGGGTCGAGGATGTAGGCGAGGATCGCCGCGAACAGGAACGGCGCCAGGATCGGCGAGAGCAGGTAGAGCAGCCCGAGCGTCGCCACTGCGACCGCGAGCCAGCCCCACAGATGCGCATTGGCGGAAAGCGGCGGGGACATCTCAAGTAAAATCGAGAAAAAGACGCGAAACTCTAGCATGTCCGACCCGCTCTCCTACCGCGACGCCGGCGTCGACATCGACGCCGGTGATGCGTTGGTCGAAGCCATCAAGCCGTTCGCCCGGCGCACCCTGCGCCCCGAGGTGATGGCGGGGATCGGCGGCTTCGGCGCGCTGTGCCGGATTCCGAAGAAGTACCGCCAGCCGGTGCTGGTGTCCGGTACCGACGGCGTCGGCACCAAGCTGAAGCTCGCGTTCGCCTGCGGCCGCCATGGCACGGTGGGCATCGACTTGGTGGCGATGAGCGTGAACGACGTGCTCGTGCAGGGCGCCGAGCCCCTGTTCTTTCTGGACTACTTCGCCTGCGGCAAGCTCGACCCGCGTGTGGCGGCCGAGGTGGTGAAGGGGATCGCGCGCGGCTGCGAGCTCGCCGGCTGCGCGCTGATCGGCGGCGAGACCGCCGAAATGCCGGGCATGTATCCCGCGGGTGAGTACGACCTGGCGGGATTCTGCGTCGGCGTCGTGGAGAAGAAGCACATCATCAGCGGCCGCGCCATCCGGCCCGGCGACGTGCTGCTCGGGCTCGCCTCGAGCGGCGCGCATTCGAACGGCTACTCGCTCATTCGCCGCATCCTCGAGCGCGAGGCGCCGGACGCCGCGATGCTCGACGCGATCATGCAGCCGACGCGCATCTACGTGAAGCCGATTCTGAAGCTCCTGCGCGCCGTAGACGTGAAGGGGCTCGCGCACATCACCGGCGGCGGCCTGGTCGGCAACGTGCCGCGCGTGCTGCCCCGGCGCACGCGCGCCGTGATCGACGCGCGCGCCTGGCCGCGGCCGGCGCTGTTCAAATGGCTCCAGGAAAAAGGCGCCGTCGCCGAGCCGGAAATGCACCGCGTGTTCAACTGCGGCATCGGCATGGTGCTCGTGGTCGCGGCCGCGGACGCGCAGCGCGCGGCCACGCGGCTGCGCGCCCTGGGCGAGATCGTCTACGAGATCGGCCGCGTCGAGAAGGCGCGCGGCGAGCCCGAAGCCGTGATCAGCTAGCCACTTTGTAGACCACGTCGTGCTCGCGCACGTGCTGCACGACCTTGACCCCGAAATCGTCGTCCGGCCCGACTTCGTCGACCGCCGCGTGCTCCACCTGCAGCGAATCGACGCGCTGGCTGAAGTCGGTGGTGTGTCCCTGGACGTGGATCGTGTCGCCGACGCGCAGCGTTCCCGTCTCCAGCTTCACGATCGCCACCGACGGCTCGCCGTAGAAGTGGGTGACGACGCCGATGCGCTCGCCCGGCGGCGGACGGTCGGCGGCAATGGGGGGCTGCGGCTTGGCTGCCTTC
>JAOUGZ010000234.1 GCA_029865405.1 Betaproteobacteria bacterium | reverse complement strand
GCGGCGTTCTTCGCCGGCGGGTTCCTGTTCGACATCGTCACCGTCGGGCGCATCGACTCCTGGCTCACCATCGGCCAGCAGCTCCTGTACCTCTCGGCCGTGATGGCGGTGCTGCTGCACATGTTCGTCGCGCAGGGCGCGCCGCCGGTGGAGCTCGCCGGGCAGCCGCGCCTGTGGCACTGGTACTACGAGTACCGCTCGGCGGCGATCCACTTCGCGCTCGGCGCGCTGCTCAACCTTTACGCCATCTTCTTCTTCAAGAGCTCGTCGCTGCTCGTGTCCTTCGGCTTCCTCGGCTTTCTCGTCACCATCGTGGTGGCGAACGAGTCGCGGCGCTTCAAGGCGCTCGGGCTGCACGTCAAATTCGCGCTGCTCGCGCTGTGCTGGCTGTCCTTCGCCGCCATCGTCGTGCCGATCGCCGTCGGCGCCATCGGCCAGGCCGTGTTCGTATCCTCGATGGTGGTGGGCGCGCTGCCCATCGCGGGCGCCGTCGAATGGGTGCGGCGGCGCCGGCCGGCGCAGTTTGCGGCGGCGCGCCGCCAGATCCTGCTGCCGGCGGGCGCGGTGCTCGCCCTGTTTCTCGGCGCGTACCTGCTGCGCGCGATCCCGCCCGCGCCGCTGTCGATCCCGTTCATCGGCGTGTACCACTCGGTGGAGCGCATCGACGCCGGGTACATCCTCGGCCACGAGCGGCCGTGGTGGCGCTTCTGGCATCACGGCGACCAGTATTTTCGCGCTCAGCCCGGCGACCGGGTGTTCGTGTATTTCCGCGTGTTCTCGCCGGCGCGCTTCGCGGACCAGGTGAAGATGCGCTGGTACTGGGAGCCCGGCGGCCGCGGCTGGCTGCTGCAGGACAGCATCCCGATCCGCATCGTCGGCGGGCGCGCCGAAGGGTTCCGCGGCTACGGCTTCAAGGCCAACTACCAGCCCGGACGCTGGAAGGTCGAAGTCGAGAGCGACGACGAGCGCGAGATCGGGCGCGTGTACTTCACGCTGGAGAGCGTGGCTGAAGAGTCACGTACGATGCAGGTGGAGTTGGAATAGCGGCAAATTTATGGGGCGATAAGCAGGGCGACTGCTTGCGCAGTTCGCGATAGAGTGGAGAATCTCTGCAGTGTATGCGCCCTTAGGAGGAGCCATGAACACGATGCCCGACAAGAACCGCCGCCGATTTCTCATGACCAGCGCGGGCGGCGCCGCCGCGGCCGGCCTCGCTGGCTTCGCGCCCGCGGCCCTGGCGCAGGGCAAGCCGCTGCCGCCGGTGGCCGCCTGGAAGGACATCGACCGGCTGATCGTGCATTCGGCCAACGGAATCGAGACCAAGCGCAGCGCTTTCGGCGATGGCGTCCTCACCGACAACGATATTCTCTTCCTGCGCAACAACTTGGGGGCGCCGAGCGCCTCGATCATGGCGAATCCCGACGCCTGGAGCGTCGAGCTCGATGGCGTCACCAGCCCGCGCTCCGTCACCGTGGGCGAATTGAAGACGATGGGCATCGAGACCGTCCCCATGGTGCTGCAGTGCTCGGGCAACGGGCGCGGCTTCTTCGGCCACAAGGCGAGCGGCTCGCAGTGGAAGGTGGGCGCAGCCGGGTGCTCGATGTGGACCGGCGTCCCGGTCAAGACCGTGGTTGCCGCGCTGGGCGGCGTGCGCCAGGGCATGCGCTACATGACCGGCACCGGCGGCGAGACCATCCCGGCCGGGGTCGAGCCGATGAAGGTGATGGTCGAGCGCTCCGTGCCGTGGAACGTGATGGAGCGCGCGATACTGGCCTGGGAGCTGAACGGCGAAGCGCTGCCGCTCGCGCACGGCGGTCCGCTGCGACTCGTGATTCCGGGCTATTACGGCGTGAACAACATCAAGTACATCAAGCGCCTCGCGTTCACCGTCGACGAAACCAAGGCCAACATCCAGGCCTCCGGCTACCGCGTGCGGCCTATCGGGCAGAAAGGCGCGCCGACGCAGGCCTCGATGTGGGACATGAACCTCAAGTCCTTCGTCACCAGCCCCGCGGGCGATGAGCCCGTGCGCGCCGGCGTGGTCCAGGTGCACGGCGTCGCCTTCAGCGGCACGAGCGCCGTCAAAGACGTGGAAGTGTCGCTCGACGGCGGGGGAAAATGGCTGCCGGCCTCGTTCTCCGGCCCGCTGCTCGGGCCCTACGCCTGGCGCCGCTTCGTGCTGCCGGTGCGGCTGAGCGCGGGAACCTACACCATCACGAGCCGAGCCAGCGCCTATGACGGACAGGTGCAGCCCGAGCTGCGGGTGGAAAACGAGCGCGCCTACGCCCACAACGGCTGGCGCGACCACGCGGTCAAAGTGACCGTGGCGTGAGGGCGGCGGCGGCGGGCCTTGCGCTCGTCCTGTCCTGCGCTGCGTACGGCGACGAGCTCGGGCGCAAGGTGTTCGTCGAGCTCGCGCAGCCCCCGTGCCAGCTTTGCCATACGCTCAAGTCGGCAGGGGCCGAGGGCACCATCGGCCCCTCGCTCGACGAGCTCAAGCCCGACTTGGAGAAAGCGCTGCAGGCAGTGCGCAACGGCGTCGGCGTGATGCCGCCGTTCCGCGACAAGCTGACGACCGAGCAGATCGAGGCCGTCGCGCGCTTCGTCGCGCAGTCGGCCGGCCGGTAGCTAACGCAGGAAAATAGGGACAGACCTCATTATTTCGCACTGCGAAAAATGAGGTCTGTCCCTAATTAGCTGTCAGCGCAAGACGAGTACCGGCACCTTGGAATGCGCGAGCACGCGCGTCGTTTCGCTGCCGAGCAGCACGCCCGCCAGGCCGCCGCGGCCGTGCGAGGCCATGGCGATGGCATCGCAGTTGGCGGCGCGCGCTGCGCGCAGTAGCCCCTCGTGTACCCGGGCGGTGGTCAGGAATCGAGATTTGCAGCGCACGCGCGACTTCTTCGCCTCGGCCTCGACCGCCGCGAGCGCCTTGCGCGCGCCCTTCTCGGTGGCCTGCTTGTATTCCTGCGGCGAGAGACCGGGCACGTAGACCGCCGCGTCGCCGTAAGCGACCGGAGTGAAGGGCGGAATCACGTACACGGCGGTTACGCGGGCGCGCAGGGCCTTGGCGAGGCGGATGCCCGCCTTGGCGCCCTTCAGGGCGAGCCGCGAGCCGTCGACGGGAAGGAGGATGTGCTTGAACATGCGGCACCTCTGCGTGAATGGACGCTCCCACTCTAGCGCCCGGATCCCGTGAGTCGATTGACGCAGGTCAATACGCCCGCCGGCGGCGCGCCTAGCATGTTTTTGTAGTCAACCTGCGCGGAGGGCTCCATGGCCAATATCACTCGCTACAACCCGTTGGATGAGCTGTTCAACGACTTCGGCAAGGGCTTCTGGGTGAAGCCGCTCGCCTTCCCGGCGGGCACCGAGATGCAGATCAAGGTGGACGTGAAGGAGGACGACAAGTCCTACACCGTGCGCGCCGATATCCCGGGCGTGAAGAAAGAGGACATCCAGGTCGACGTCGACGGCAACGTGGTTTCGGTACGCGCCGAGACCCGAAAGGAAACAGAAACGGAAAAGGATGCGAAGAAGGGCGAGAAGGTGATCTACAGCGAGCGCAGCTACGGGATGGTGAGCCGCAGCTTCTCGCTGCCTGCCGAGGTCGATGAAAAGGCCGCCAAGGCAGAGTACAAGGACGGCGTTCTCAACCTCGTGCTGCCGAAGAAGGCAAACGGCGGCGGCAAGCGCATCAGCGTCGCCTGAGCGCCTGCTTCCATTGCAGCCTGCCCGTCGTTGAGCCGGGCAGGCACCGCGCGGCCGTGCTCGGCGCGGAGCGCGCGTTCTGCTGCGCCGGCTGCGAGGCGGTGGCGCGCGCCATCGCCGCGGCGGGATTCGAGAAGTACTACGAGGCGCGCTCCGCCACCGGCGTGCGCCCCGAGGCGCTGCCGCCGCCCGCGATCTACGACGACCCGGCGGCGCAGCGCGAATTCGTCGCCGCGCCGCTCGAGCACGTGCGCGAGGCGACGCTGATCCTCGATCGCATCCGCTGCGCAGCCTGCCTGTGGTTGAACGAGCAGGCGCTGCGGCGCGTGCCCGGGGTGCTGCGCGCCGACGTCAATTTCGCCACGCAGCGCGCGCAGATCGCCTGGGATCCGCGCGCCACGCGCCTCTCGGCGATCCTCGAGGCGATCCGCACCGTCGGCTACGACGCCTATCCCTTCGATCCGCGGCGCAGCGACGCGCTCGTGCGGCGCGAGCGCCGCCGCGCGCTCTGGCGCCTGTTCGTCGCCGGCTTCGGCGCCATGCAGGTGATGATGTACGCGTGGCCTGCCTACGTCGACGCGGGCATGGGCGCGCTCACGCCGGACGCGGCGGCGCTGATGCGCTGGGCGAGCCTGGTCATCACCCTGCCGGTGATCCTGTTTTCCTGCGGCCCGTTCTTCAGCGGCGCCTGGCAGGATGCGAGGCGCCGCCGCATCAGCCTCGATACGCCGATCGCCCTCGGCCTTGCCGCGGGGTTCGCGGCGAGCGCCTGGGCCACGGTCACGGGGCGCGGCGAGGTGTACTTCGATTCCATCGCCATGCTCGCCTTCCTGCTGCTCGGCGCGCGCACCGCGGAAATGTTCGCGCGGCACAGGGCCGGGCGCGAGCTCGAGCACCTCGCGCGCTGGATGCCGTCGTTCGCGCTGCGCCTGCGCCAGGGCGCGAGCGAGCGTATCGCCGCGCATGCCCTGGCGCCGGGCGACCTCGTGCGCGTGGGCGCCGGCGAGCGCGTGCCCGCCGACGGCGAGGTGACCGAGGGCGCGTCCAGCGCCGATGAATCGCTGCTCACTGGCGAGTCGCGCCCGGTCGTCAAGCGCGCCGGTGCGGCGCTCGTCGGCGGCTCGGTGAACCTCGAGCAGCCGCTCACCATGCGCGTGACGCGCGCGGGCGCCGATACGCAGGCCGCGGCGATCGGGCGCCTGGTCGAGCGGGCGGCCGCGATGCGCCCGGCGCTGGTAGAGCGCGCCGATCGCCTGGCGCAGCTTCTGACCTATGTGGTGATCGCGACCGCGGCCCTCGCCTGGGCCGCCTCGGGCAACGTCTGGGTCGCGGTCGCCGTGCTCGTCGCCACCTGCCCGTGCGCGCTCGCGCTCGCCTCGCCGATCGTGCTGACGCGCGCCGGGGCGCAGCTCCTCGCGCGCGGCGCGGCGCTCACGCGCTCGCGCGCGCTGGAGGCGCTGGAGGGCGCCACGGACGTCGTTCTGGACAAGACCGGGACCCTGACGCAGGGCAAGCCGGCCATTGCGCG
>JAOUGZ010000233.1 GCA_029865405.1 Betaproteobacteria bacterium | reverse complement strand
GATGCCCAGGGCGCGCGCCGAGGGCTTGAGCTGGAACTGCACCTCCTGCTTGCCGGGATCGCGGTCGTCGCGCACGTCGAACACGCCGTCGATGCCGCGCAGCGCCTCCTGCAGCGCCTGCACCGCCTGTGCCAGGCCTTCCGGGCTGCGCGCGGACAGCTCGATCTGCACCGGCGAGCCGAGCTGGATCACGTTGGAGGCGAAGGTGAGCTTGCGCACCTGCGGCAGGCGCCCTGCTCGCTCGCGCCATTGCCGCTCGAAATCGCCGGAGGTCACGCTGCGCACCTCGGGATCGAGCAGCTCGAACACGATCGAGGCCTTGTTGCCCTGCAAGAGCCCGAGCGCCCCGGCGGCGCCCGGGCCGGTCGCCTCCTGCTGGCCGACGGTAATGTACACGGCGTTCACCAGCGGACGCCCGCTCGGGTCGGGCAGTTCCGCCGCCGCCGCGTGCCCGGCGCGTTCGATGGCGAGCGCCGCCGCGAGGGTCGCCTCGGCGGTGGCGCCGGGCCGCAGTTCCAGCGACGAGGTGACGTAGCGTCCCTCGACCTGCGGAAAGAACACGAACCGCACGTGGCCGGCGGTGATGGCGCCCAGCGCCAGCAGGAACACGGCGGCTGCCGCGGCGATGACCACGCCGTAATGCGCCGTGGTGAAGCCGAGCGCCGCGTCGAGCGGGCCCTCGACGAAGCGCTGCAGGCCGCGGTCGGTCGCGTGCCGCACCGCGGCCAGCCGGGCGCCGAGCCAGGTGCGCGTCTCGGCGACGCCGGCGCGCAGCGTCGCCAGGTGGCGCGGCAGGACGAGCATCGCCTCGAGCACCGAGATGGCGAGCACGATGATCACCACCGCCGGAATCTGGAACAGGAACTTGCCGAGCGTCCCGGGGGCGAAGAGCAGCGGCACGAAGGCGGCGATGGTGGTCGACACCGCCAGCGCCACCGGCACCGCGACGCGCTGGCTGCCGCGCACCGCCGCCTCCAGCGGCGGCGTGCCGCGCTCGGCCTCGGCGTGGATGTTCTCCGCAGTGACGATGGCGTCGTCGACGACGATGCCGATCGCGAGGATGAAGCCGAACAGCGACATCATGTTGATCGACAGTCCGACCGACGGCATCACCGCAAATGCGCCGATGAAGGAGACGAAGATGCCGGCCGACACCCAGAAGGCGAGCCGCAGCTCGAGGAACAGCGCCAGCGCGGCGAGCACCAGCGCGAGGCCGATGGCGCCGTTCTTGATCAGCAGGTCCATGCGGTTGCGGAACTCGACCGAGTCGTCGCGCCACACCACCACCTCGATGCCCGGGGGCAGCGACGGGCGCAGCGTCTGCTCCAGGTAGGTGTTGACCTGCCGCACGACGTCGAGCACCTTGTCCTCGCCGACGCGGAACACCTGCACGAACGCCGCCGGCTTGCCATTGAAGCGCATGATCAGGTCGTCGTCGCGAAAGCCGTCGTCGATGCGCGCGATGTCGGCGAGGCGCACGCGCGCGCCCGATTTCGCCGAGACGACGACGATGCGCTCGAAGTCGGCGCGGTTGTAATTGCGGCCGCGCGCGCGCAGCAGGATCGACTCGCCCTGCGACTTGATGTCGCCGCTCGGCAGATCGAGGCTCGAGCGCTTCAGCGTCGCCGCGATGTCCTGTAGCGTGAGCCCGTAGGCGCGCAACACGTCGTTCGGCACTTCGACCGAGATCTCGTAGTCGCGCACGCGCGCCACCTGCACCAGCGAGATGCCCGGCGTGCTCGTGAGATCGTCCTTGATGCGGTAGGCCATCTCGCGCAGCGTCGCCTCTTCGGCCGCGCCGAACACCGCGATCTCGACGACGCGCTGGCGCGAGATGAGCTGCTTCACCACCGCGCGCTCGGCCTCCGCCGGAAACGTGGTGATGCGGTCCACCACCGCCTTCACTTCGTCGAGCTTGATGGCTGTGTTGATGCCACGCGCGAGCTCGATGCGCACCACGCCGGTGCCTTCGGCCGCGATCGAGGTGACCAGATCGATGCCGTCGATGCCCTCGAGCTGCTCTTCGATGCGCTGCACGATCGCTTCTTCGACTTCGTCGGGGGCCGCGCCGGGGTAGGCGACGCGCACCTCGAGCACGTCGAGCTCGACCAGCGGGAACACCTCCTGCTTCATCGTCAGCATGTTCGACACGCCGGCGACGACGATGAGCAGCAGCAGCAGGTTGGCGGCCACCGGGTGGCGCGCCATCCAGGCGATGAGCGCTCTCACGGGGCGGGGCGGCGCGTGGCGTCGGCGCCGAGCTCGCGCACGCGCATGCCTTCGGTGACCACTTTCAGGTCGCTCACCACGACGCGCGCCTGCTCGGGCAGGCCCGCGCCCGACACCACGGCGCGATCGCCCGTTTCGTGCAGCACGCGCACGCGCCGGAGGGACACGGTGCCGCCCGCTTCAAGCAGCCAGAGCACGTTACCTTCGCGCAGCGCGCGCCGCGGCACCAGGGCGTGGCGGCCGGCGTCGGCGCCGGTGATCTCCACCGTGGCGTACATGCCGACGAGGAGCGGGGGCGCCGTTGCCGCGTCCCCGGACACGGCGAGGCCGCGTGCCGCGGGATCGTCCACCCGCACGATCACGTTGAAGGTGCGCGTCGCGGCATCGACCGCCGACTCGACCCGGTCGACGCGCGCCGGCCAGCGGTACACGCCGGCGCCGTGCGTGACGAGCACGCTGGCGCGGGCGCCCCCGCCCGGCGGCGGCGCCTGCCCGTTCTCGCGCCAGGGGTCGGCGATCAGCGCCATGTCGCGGTCGGAGAGCGCGACGGCGATCTCGAGCGCGCCGTCGGCGAAGATGCGCGCCAGCTCCTTGCCCGGCTGCACCGTCTCGCCCAGGTCGACGCGCTCGGCCAGCACCCTGCCGTCGAACGGCGCGTGCACCACGGTGCGCTCGAGGTCGACGCGGCGCTGGCGCACGAGCGCCTCGGCGCGTGCGAGTGCCGCGGCCGCCTGGTCACGCCCCGCCAGGCGCTCGTCGAGCGTCTGGCGCGAAAGGAATTTCTGCTCGATGAGCTCCTCGGTGCGCTCGAGCTGCTGCCCGGCGAGGCGCAGCGCGACGCGGGCGGAGCGCGCATCGGCCTCGGCCTGCGCCAGCGCGGCGCGGTACGGTTCGTCGTCCAGGCGGATGAGCACCTGCTCGCGCTTGAACGAGCCGCCGGTGACCAGCGCCGGGCTGACGAACACCACGCGCGCGGACACTTCGGCGGCCAGCACCACTTCGGCGCGCGGCCGCACCAGGCCGTTGCCGCTCACGCGCAGCGCGCCCTCGCGGAATTCGAGTGCCTCGGCCTGCACCAGCGGCAGCAGCGCCGCGGGCACGCGCGGCGCGGCCTGCGGCCTGAGCTTGTTCATGGCGACGAAGCCGCCGATGCCGACCGCGAGGATCAGCAGGACGAGGAGGCGCCACCACCAGCGCGACGCCGGCTTCGGAGACAGGGAGGTTGCCAAACTCGGGGTCCGGGTTGCCGGGAGCCCCGGATTGTATCGGGTCAGGCCCGAGCGCCCCCGGTCCGCGGACGCAAGCGCGGGTAAACCCGCCCGACGTTGCCCGAGTAGATCTGCTCGCGCGCGGCGGCGCTCAGGCCGGCGGCGTCGATGTAGCGCCGCGTGTCGTCGTAGTGGTGCCCGGTCTCCGGGTCGATGCCGCGCACCGCGCCGACGATCTCGGAGGCGAAGAGGATGTTCTCGGCCGGGATGACCTTGAGCAGCAGCTCGATGCCGGGCAGGTGATAGACGCAGGTGTCGAAGAAGACGTTCCGCAGGAGCTCCTTGAGCGGCGGCTTGCCCATGTCCTGCGCCAGGCCCCGGTAACGCCCCCAGTGGTAGGGCACGGCGCCGCCGCCGTGCGGGATGACGAACTTCAGCGTCGGGAAGTCCTTGAACAGGTCCGACTGGATGAACTGCATGAACGCCGTGGTGTCGGCGTTGATGTAGTGCGCGCCCGTGAAGTGGAACGCCGGGTTGCACGAGGAGCTGACGTGCACCATCGCCGGCACCTCGAGCTCTACGAGCTTCTCGTAGAGCGGATACCAGAAACGCTCGCCGAGCGGCGGCGAGCGCCACCAGCCGCCCGAGGGGTCGGGGTTCAGGTTGCAGCCGATGAAGCCGAGCTCGTTCACGCAGCGCTCGAGCTCCGGGATGCAGTTCGCCGGCGGCACGCCGGGCGACTGCGGCAGCTGGCACACCGGGGCGAAGTTCGCCGGGTACAGGCTGCAGACGCGGTGGATCAGGTCGTTGCACTGGCGCGACCAGGCCTCGCTCACCTTCGCGTCGCCGACGTGGTGCTCCATGGAACCGGCGCGCGGCGAGAAGAAGGTGAGGTCGGTGCCGCGCTCGCGCTGGATGCGCAGCTGGTTTTTCTCCAGCGATTCGCGGATTTCGTCGTCGGCGATGCGCAGCGGACCCGGGTCCTGCCCCGCGACCTGCTTCCTGCGCCACTCCCAAAGCGCCGCCGGCGCGGTGGTGTAGTGGCCGTGGCAGTCGATGATCACGCGAAGAGCTCTTCGACCGAATAGCGCCGCGGGATGAGGCCCTGACGATGCACGTAGTCGATGGCGACCTCGAGGTTGCGGCGGTTGGGCTCGAGGCCACAGGGGTTCATCTCGGGGCTGCCCGCGGCTTCGACGCTTTCCAGCAGCATGCGCGCGATCTCGTCGGCGATGCGCGGCGGCACCGTGTCCTTCACCGCCACCATGTGGTTGATCTGGATCGCGCCGGTACGTGCGCGCCAGGCGCGCGCGGCGCTCTCCGGGTCCGCGATCACGGGCACGAGGCGCGGATCGGCGGGCTGCGCGTCGCCGACGATCGCGGCGTCGACCTCGCCCGCGAGCAGCATCTCCTCGAGCTTCTTTCCGGCCGGCGCGCGCTCCACGTTCGGCGGGTCGCGGAACTCGGCGACGTGCGCTTCCTCGAACGTGACCCAGGTGATGCGGTCGCAGTTCACGCCGTGGTCCTCGGCGAGGATGCCACGCAGCCACATGCCGGTGGTCACCGAGTAGGAGCGCACGCCGACGCGCTTGCCCTCGAGCTCGCGCGGCGCGAGCGCGCCGCGCTCGGCGTCTCGCACCAGGCGCGAATGCTGCATGCGCGCGAGCACTACCGCCGGCAGGAGCCGGTAGGGCTTGCCCGCCGCCTTCGCCATGAGAAAGGTGGTGATGGCGAGCTCGGCAACGTCGAATTCGAGTCCGCGTACCACGCGCTTGAAGCCCGCGCTCAGCGGGCGCACGTCCTC
>JAOUGZ010000231.1 GCA_029865405.1 Betaproteobacteria bacterium | reverse complement strand
CTGCAGGTCGCTCATGGCCCGGGCGGTGGCCGGCCCGCCGCGTTCAGGCGGCGAGCTCCTCCCGGATGCGCAGCGCCTCGTCGATGTCCACGGCCACGACGCGCGATACGCCTGATTCGGGCATGGTGACGCCGATCAGCTGCGCCGCCATCTCCATGGTGATCTTGTTGTGGCTGATGAACAGGAACTGCGTCTGCGCGGACATCTTGCGCACCAGGCTGCAGAAGCGCTCCGTATTGCTGTCATCGAGGGGCGCGTCGACTTCGTCGAGCAGGCAGAACGGCGCCGGATTGAGCTGGAACATGGAGAATACCAGCGCGATCGCGGTCAGCGCCTTTTCGCCGCCCGAGAGCAGGTGGATGCTGGTGTTGCGCTTGCCCGGCGGGTGCGCCATCACCTGCACGCCCGCATCCAGGATCTCCTCGCCGGTCATGATGAGGCGCGCCTCGCCGCCGCCGAACAGCACCGGGAACAGGGCGCCGAAGTGCCGGTTCACGCTGTCGAAGGTCTCGCGCAGCAGCTCGCGCGTCTCGCGGTCGATGCGCCGTATCGCGTCCTCCATCGTGCGCACCGCCTCTTCCAGGTCGAGCGCCTGCGCATCCAGGTATTCCTTGCGTTCCAGGCTGGTTCTCAGCTCCTCGAGCGCGGCGAGGTTGACGGCGCCGAGCTCGCCCAGTGCCTGCGTGAGCCGCGTGATCTCGCCCTGCAGGGACGAGGGCCGCGGCGCGCCATCGGCCTGGGCCGCGAGGCGCGCCTCGTCCGCGCCCCCGTCGCGCAGTTGGCTGTCGAACTGGTCGCGATTGATCTGCGCGGCCTGCTCCTTGAGTCGCAGCTCGCCAATGCGCTCGCGCAACGGCGCCAATTGCGCTTCGGCCTGCAGCCGCTCCTCTTCCAGCGCGCGCAGCGCGCCGGCGGCGGCTTCGACGCCGTTACGCGCGGCGGCGAGCGCCTTTTCGCGCTCGATGCGCACCTCGACCGCGCTTTCGAGCGCGCCGCGCACCTCGGGCACGGGATCGACCGCCAGCTCCTCGGTGAGCTTGCCGAGCTCGGCATCCGCGCGCTCGATCTGCTGGTCGATGAGGCGCACCGAGGCATCGATCTCGGCGATCTTGGCGCTGCATTCACGCTCGCCGAACACGGCGTCCTGCGCGTCGCGCTCGGCCTGCTGCACGGCGTGGCGCTGCGTCTCGAGTGCCGTCTCCGCGGCGACATAGGCCGCCCGCACCGCGTCCAGCTGCGCGCGCGCGGCGGCGATCTCCTGGCCGACTTGCTGCGTCGCCGCGCTGCACTGGGCGCGCCGCGCCTCGTCCTGCCCGGCTGCCTGGGCGACAAGCGCGAGCTCGCCGTCGATCTGGCCGCTGCGCTCGCGGTAGCGCTCCTCTGCCTGCTGCAGCTTGAGCAACTCGATCTGCAGCTCGTGGCGCGCCTGCTGCTGCGCGGCGAGCGCATCGCGAGCCGCTTCCAGGGCGGTTTGCCGCGCCGCGAGCGCCGCGACCGTCGCCTCGCTGCGCGCGCGCGCCCCGGCCAGCGACTGCGCGAGCTCGCCGACCTTGCCTTGCAGGCTCTCGATTTCAGCCTGGCGCGCGAGCAAGCCCGCGTCCGCCGGATCGGGCGCATGAAACGCCACGGTGTACCGCGTGAACTGGTGTCCATCGCGATTGACGAGCACGGCGCCCGCCGGAAGCCTTTCGCGCTCCGCCGCGCGCGGCGCGCCTTCGCACACATAGGCTTGCGCCAGCCAGTCGGAGAGCGCACCGCCCAGCTCGGTCGTGGCAGCATGCACCTTGGCGGCGAGGGCTTCATAACCCGCGAGCGCCGGTGCGCCGCGCGCGGCGCCATGGCTGAGCACGCCCGCCTTCACCGGCGGCACATCCGCCGCCACGGCATCCAGGCGCGCTGCATCGGCGACATCGAGCGCGTGCAGGCGCTCTCGCAGCACCGATTCCACGGCCACTTCCCAACCCGGATCGATGCGCACCTGCTGCCAGAGGCGCGGCAGCGCGTGCAGGTCGTTGCGCTCGAGCCAATCGCGCAGCGGCGCATTGTCTTCTGCCGCCGCCTGGATCTGCCCCAGGGTCGCGAGCTGCGCTTCGGCGGCGGCGTGCTCGTGCGACGCGACGGACAGGTGCTCCTCGGCCGAGGCCCGCTCGGCTTCGAGGGCGTCGCACTCCGCCTGCAGTCCGGTCAGCGTCGCCTCGCCTTCGACGATCGCCGCGTCGCCGGCGGCGCGTCGCGCTTCCTGCGCCGCGAGCGCGGCAGCGTCGGGCTGCAGCAGCGACCGGCGCTCCGTCAGCAGGCGCTCGCGCCGCTGCGCCAGGGCCGCCAGAGCGCGCTCCACGTGCTCGAGGTTGGACTGCTCCAGCTGGGCGCGGCTCTCCGCGCGCAGCAGCTGGCTGCGGCATTCGGTCTGTTGCTCCTGCGCCTGCCGGAATGCGCGCTCGGCTTCGGGCAGCCTGCCGCCTTCCAGCGTCGCGCGCGCCTGTGCGTCGCTCACCCGCTGGCGCGCGCCGCCGGCGCGCCCGGCCCACATGTGCAGCGCCTGCGTGAGCTGCGCGCGCTGCTCGCGCCAGGTGCCGAGCTGCGTGCGCCGCTCGGCATGCTGGAATTCGAGCCGCTGGCGCGTTTCCTCGACGTGGCGCAGCTCCGACTCCAGGCGCGCCACCTCCGCGTTCGCCGCATACAGCGCCGCCTGCGCCGCGTTCATGCTGTCGCCCGCGGCGTAGTGCGCGGCGCGCGCCGTCTCCAGCCGGCTCTCGACCTCGCGCAGCGTCGCCGTCCCCGCCTCCAGGGCGTTCGCCTGGCCGGCGATTTCCTGCGCATGACGCTCGCGCTCCGCGGCGGCGTCGCGCCGCCGCAGGAACCACAGCAGCTGCTGCTTGAGCTGCAGTTCCGCCTGGATCTCCTGGTAGCGCGTGGCGACCTTCGCCTGCGCTTCGAGCTTCTCGATCTGCGCGCCGAGCTCCATGCGGATGTCGGTGACGCGCGCCAGGTTCGAGCGCGTGTCCTCGAGGCGATGCTCGGTCTCCTTGCGCCGCTCCTTGTAGCGCGAGACGCCCGCCGCCTCCTCCAGGAACACGCGCAGCTCGTCGGGCTTGGCCTCGATGACGCGCGAGATCATGCCCTGCTCGATGATGGCGTAGGCGCGCGGCCCGAGGCCGGTGCCGAGGAACATGTCGGTGACGTCGCGCCGGCGCACGTGCTGGTTGTTGATGTAGTACGAGGACTCGCCGTCGCGCTGCAGGACGCGCTTCACGGACAACTCGGCGTACTGGTTCCACTGCCCGCCGGCGCGCCCGAGGGAGTTGTCGAACATCAGCTCGACGCTGGCGCGCGCCAGCGGCTTGCGATTGCCCGAGCCGTTGAAGATCACGTCCTGCATGGAGTCGCCGCGCAGCGCCGAGGCGCGCGTCTCGCCCAGCACCCAGCGCACCGCGTCGATCACGTTCGACTTGCCGCAGCCGTTCGGCCCGACGATGCCGACGAGCTGGCCCGGGAAGTGGATCGACGTCGGATCGACGAAGGACTTGAAGCCTGAGAGACGGATCTGGTGGAGTCGCACGGTGCCTATTCTGGTTTCGAAAATGATACCATCTGCGCGCTCGCCATTCGCCGCGCAACACCGCTATTTCCCATGCCTTCGCGCCCCAGCAAGCGCCTGCAGACTTTTCGCAATCCCGCGCCCGCGCGCGACTACCGCATTCAGATGTCGCTGCCGGAGTTCACCTGCCTGTGCCCGCTCACGGGGCAGCCTGACTTCGCGGCCCTCGAGCTCGAGTACGTGCCGGACCGGCTGTGCGTCGAGCTGAAGTCGCTCAAGCTCTACGCCTGGTCTTTCCGTAACGAAGGCGCGTTCCACGAGGCGGTCACGAATCGCATCGCCGACGATCTGGTGCGCACCTTGCGTCCCCGCTATCTGCGGCTCACCGCGCGCTTCAACGTGCGCGGCGGCATCGCCACCAGCGTGGTCGCGGAGCACCGCAAGCGCGGCTGGAAAGCCGGCGCTTGAATCCGCTCCTGGGGCGGCTGCAACCCTATCCCTTCGAGAAGCTGCGCGCGCTGCTCGAAGGCGTGACGGCCAATCCGGCGCTGCGTCCCATCAGCCTGCAGATCGGCGAGCCCAAGCACGCGACGCCCGAGCTGGTGAAGGCGGCCCTCGCCGGATCGCTCGACGGCCTCGCCGCCTACCCCGCCACCGCCGGCACGCCGGCGCTGCGCGAGGCGATCGCCGCCTGGCTCGTGCGCCGCTACGGATTGCCGGCGCTCGACGCCGGCACGCAGGTGCTTCCGGTCAACGGTTCGCGCGAGGCGCTGTTCGCGTTCGCGCAGACCGTCATCGACCCGGCGGGCGGGACGGCGCGGGTCGCCTGTCCCAATCCCTTCTATCAGATCTACGAAGGCGCCGCCCTGCTCGCCGGCGCGCGGCCCGTGTATTTGAACGATGGCATGGACCTCGAGCAGCTCGATTGGCAGGGCGTGCAGCTCGCCTACGTCTGCTCGCCGGGCAACCCGACGGGACGCGTGCTGAAGCTCGAAGACTGGCGGCGCCTGTTCGAGCTCTCGGATCGCCACGGCTTCGTCATCGCGTCGGACGAGTGCTACTCGGAGCTTTACTACGACGAGCTGCAGCCGCCGCTGGGCGCGCTGCAGGCGGCGCAGCAGCTCGGGCGCACGGCGTTCGATCGCGTGGTCGCGTTCTCGAGCCTGTCCAAGCGCTCCAACGCGCCCGGCTTGCGCTCGGGTTTCGTCGCCGGCGATGCCGCGATCCTCAAGCGCTTCCTGCTCTATCGCACCTATCACGGCTCGGCGATGAGCCTGCCCGTGCAGCAGGCCTCGATCGCCGCCTGGCGCGACGAGGAGCACGTGCGCGCCAACCGGCGCCTGTATGCGCAGAAGTACCGCGCCGTGCTGCCGCTGGTGGGCGCGCCGCTCGGCGCTGAAATGCCCGAAGGCGGGTTCTATCTCTGGCTGCGCACGCCGGTGGACGATACGGTCTTCGCGCGGGAGTTGCAGCGCCAATATAATGTGCTCGTGCTGCCCGGGAGTTTCATCGCGCGCGACGCGCAAGGCGCCAACCCGGGGCGCAACCACGTGCGCCTCGCCCTGGTCGCCTCCCTCGAAGACTGCGTCGAGGCGGTGCAAAGAATCGGGCAGTTCGCCCGCAGTCTCTGACGAGGAGCCATGGAACAAGCCGAGCGCATCATCGACCAGGCCTGGGAGGAACGGGCCGGACTCGCCCCGGGCAAGGTGCCGCCGCCGCTGCGTGACGCGAT
>JAOUGZ010000232.1 GCA_029865405.1 Betaproteobacteria bacterium | reverse complement strand
TGCGCCATGGTGCCGGCGGTGGTGGCGGCCTTCTTCGGCTCGTCATGGCACGCCGTGTCCGGACCCACCAACGCGGTGTCGCTGTACGTGTTCGCCACAGTGGCTTCGCTCGCGGTGCCCGGCTCGCCCGAGTACATCACGCTGGTGCTGACACTCGCTTTCATGTCCGGCGTGCTGATGCTGGCGATGGGGGCGTTTGGCCTGGGGCGCGTGGTGAACTTCGTCTCGCACACGGTGGTGGTCGGCTTCACCGCCGGCGCGGCGGTGCTGATCATCGCCAGCCAGCTGCGCAATTTCTTCGGCATCGAGATCCCGACCGGGAGCTCGTTCCTGTCCACGCTGCGCGCCTTCGCCGCGCAGGCGGGCGCGGTTAAGCCCTGGGTGGTCCTGGTGGGCGCCATCACGCTGCTCGCCGGCATCGCCTCGCGCCGCTACGTGCCGAAGGCCCCCTACATGATCGTCGCGCTGGTGGCCGGCGGCCTCGCCGGCTTCGTGCTCAATCTGTGGCTGACGCCTGAGGAGAGCGGCATCCGCGTCATCGGCCTGGTGCCCGGCGCGCTCCCCGGGCTCACCACGCCCGATCTGTCGGCCGACACCTTGAAGGCGCTCATGGGCATCGCCGTCGGCGTGACCGTCCTCTCGCTCACCGAGGCCATGTCGATCGCGCGCTCGGTGGCGCTCAAGTCGGGCCAGCGCATCGACGCCGATCAGGAGTTCATCGGCCAGGGCCTCGCCAACGTGTCGGCGAGCCTGTTCTCGGGCTATCCGGTGTCGGCCTCCTTCAACCGTACCGGCCTTAACTACGAAGCGGGCGCGCGCACCCCGCTCGCCGCCGCGCTGTCGGCGCCGATCCTGGTGGGGGTGGTGTTCGCGGTGGCGCCGCTGCTCGCGTACCTGCCGTTCGCGTCGATGGCGGCGCTGCTGTTCATGGTGGCCTGGGGCTTGCTCGACTTCGGCGCCATGCGCGCCATCATGCGCACCAGCCGCAGCGAGTCGGCGGTGCTCGGCCTGACCTTCGTGTCCATGCTGATCATGGACCTGGAGATGGCGATCCTGGTCGGCGTGACGCTGTCGCTGGTGATCTACCTCAACCGCACCTCGCGGCCGCAGATGCGCGCGGTCGCCCCCGATCCGCGCCATAGCCTTCGCCGTTTCGGCCCGGTGGCCCAGGGCATCACCGAATGCCCGCAGCTGAAGATCATGGCGGTCGAGGGCTCGATCTATTTCGGCGCGGTCGACCACGTGGAGTCGCATTTCGACACCCTGCGCGAAGTGGCCCGCGAGCAAAAGCACCTGCTGGTGGTGGCGCGCAACATCAACTTCCTCGACATCGCCGGCGCCGAGGCGCTGGTGCGCGAAGCGCGGGCGCGGCGCTGGCGCGGCGGGCGCCTGTGGCTGCAGGGCCTGCGCCTGCCGGCCGAGGACGTGCTGCGCAACGGCAAGTACCTGAGCGAGATCGGCGAAGACGCGGTGTTCCGCGACAAGCGCGAGGCGATCGCGCGCATCTTCGACAAGCTCGACCCCGCCATCTGCGCGCGCTGCCGCGCGCGCATCTTCGAGGAATGCTCGACGCGGCCGCTGCGCGAGGACGGCTGAGGCCGGCTATTGCCATTCGCAGGATGGCCGGAATAGACTGCGCAACACCCACACGGAGGGAAATCCCCATGAAACTACGTTTCGCCATCGCCGCCTGCGGCTTGGCTTTCGCCAGCAGCGGCCTCTACGCCCAGTCCACGCTCGACGCGGTTAAGGCCAAGGGCTATGTGCAGTGCGGCGTCAACACCGGCCTGGCAGGCTTCTCGCAGCCCGACAGCCGCGGCGAATGGAAGGGCCTGGACGTCGACACCTGCCGGGCCGTGGCCGCGGCGGTGTTCGGCGACGCGAAGAAGGTGCGCTATACGCCGCTGACTGCGCAACAGCGCTTCACCGCGCTGCAGTCGGGCGAGATCGACGTGCTGGCGCGCAACACCACCTGGACCGTGAGCCGCGACACCAGCCTGGGCCTGAACTTCGTCGGCGTGAACTACTACGACGGCCAGGGCTTCATGGTGCCGAAGAAGCTCGGCGTGAAGAGCGCCAAGCAGCTGAACGGCGCCACCATCTGCGTGCAGCCGGGCACAACCACCGAGCTCAATCTCGCCGACTATTTCCGCGCCAACAAGATGAGCTTCAAGCCCGTGGTGATCGAGAAGCTCGAGGAAGTCACCAACGCCTACTTCTCGGGCCGCTGCGACGTGTACACCACCGACGTCTCGGGCCTGGTGTCGACGCGCGCATCGCGCGCGCCCAACCCGGCCGATCACGTCATCCTGCCCGAGGTGATTTCGAAGGAGCCTCTCGGGCCCGTGGTGCGGCACGGCGACGACCGCTGGTTCGACGTCGTCAAGTGGACGCTGTTCGCCATGCTCGAGGCCGAGGAGCTCGGCCTGTCCTCGAAGAACATCGACGCGCAGGTGTCGAGCACCAACCCGTCGGTGCAGCGCTTCGTCGGCGCCACCGGGGACCTCGGCAAGATGCTGGCGCTGGACGCGCGCTGGGCCTACAACATCGTCAAGCAGGTCGGCAATTACGGCGAGTCCTTCGACGCGAACCTCACCCCGCTCGGCTTCGAGCGCGGCATCAACGCCCTGTGGACCCAGGGTGGCCTGATGTACGCGCCGCCTCTGCGCTAGGGCCAAGCGGCCCGTTCGCCCCGTGGCGGGCGCAGCCAGACCGGGGCCGGGCGCCGCATCCGGGCGGCGCTCGCCCTGGTCGCTGAACAACCCGCGCGTCCGCGCCGCCGTCTACCAGGCCGTCCTGGTCGCGGCGGTGGTGCTCGGCGTCTGGTACCTCGCGGCCAACACCGCGCATAACCTCGAGGTGCGCAAGATCGCGAGCGGCTTCGGCTTCCTCGATCGCGAGGCGGGCTTCGAGATCGGCGAGTCGCCGTTCACCGAGTACAGCGCCGCCGACACCTACCGCAAGGCCTTCGTAGTCGGCCTGCTGAACACTTTCCGTGTCGCGTTGATCGGCGTTGTGCTGGCGACCCTGATCGGCACCCTGGTCGGGCTGGCGCGCCTGTCGCACAACTGGCTGATCGCGAAGTTCGCCTCGGGCTACATCGAGCTGATCCGCAATATCCCGCTCTTGGTGCAGCTGTTCTTTTGGTACGCCATCATCTCCGAAAACCTGCCAGGCCCGCGCGAGGCGGCCAATCCGCTCGCGGGCGTCTACCTGAGCAATCGCGGCATCGCCTTCCCGGTGCCTGAGTCGCACCCGGTGCACCTGTGGCTCGGGGTGGCACTGCTCGCCGGCATCGCGCTGACGTGGCTGCTCGCGCGCTGGGCGCGCGCACGCCAGGCGCGCACCGGCCAGCCCTTCCCGATCTTCTCGGCGGGCGCGGCGCTGATCCTCGGCCTGCCGCTCGCGGTGTTCATCGCCGCCGGCGCACCGACAGCGCTCAACACCCCCCGACTGACCGGCTTCAACTTCACCGGCGGCGGCGTGCTGACGCCGGAGTTCGCGGCGCTGCTGGCGGGGCTCACGCTCTACACGGCGGCATTCATCGCCGAGATCGTGCGCGCCGGGGTGCTGGCGGTCGATCGCGGCCAGTTCGAGGCCGCCGCCGCGCTCGGCCTGCGGCCGCGGCGCGCCATGCACCTGGTGATCCTGCCTCAGGCGCTGCGCGTCATCGTGCCGCCGCTGACCAGCCAGTACCTCAACCTCACCAAGAACAGCTCGCTCGCGGTGGCCATCGGCTACCCCGACCTGGTGTCGATCGCCAACACGGCGATGAACCAGACCGGGCAGGCGATCGAGGGCATCGCGGTCATCATGGCGGTGTACCTGAGCATCAGCCTGTCGATCTCGGCGTTCATGAATTGGTACAACAAGCGGATCGCGCTGAAGGGGGCGCGCCGATGAGCGCCGCGCCGCCCGGAACCGGTTGGGCGCCCATCGTCTGGGCGCGCGAGAACCTGTTCTACAGCGTGACGAGCAGCCTGGTTACGCTGCTGCTTGCCTACATCGCGTGGCAGGTGCTCGTGCCGTTCATCGACTGGGCCGTCGTCAACGCGATCTGGAGCGCGCCGGATTCCAAGCCGTGCCGCGCGGCGAGGGGAGTCGGCGCGTGCTGGGCGTTGATCACCGAGAAGCACCGCTTCATCCTCTTCGGTACCTATCCCTACGAGCAGCACTGGCGCCCGACATTGTGCATCCTGCTACTGCTCGCGCTCTACGTGGTGAGCGCGATGCGCCGTTTCTGGCGTCCCGCGCTCGCCGGCCTGTGGCTCACGGGCCTCGCCGCGATCGGCGTGCTGATGTGGGGCGGGCTGTTCGGCATGGCGTACGTCGAGAACGAGCGCTGGGGCGGCCTGATGCTCACGCTGCTGCTCGCCACCTTCGGTATCGCGGCCGCGTTTCCGCTCTCCATCCTGCTCGCGCTCGGGCGGCGCTCGGACATGCCGGCCGTGCGCGTCGTATGCATCGGCTACATCGAGTTGATCCGCGGGGTGCCGTTGATCTCGCTCCTGATCATGGCCTCGGTGATGCTGCCGCTGTTCCTGCCCGAGGGCGTAAGCATCGACAAGTTGCTGCGCGCGCAGATCGCGATGATTCTGTTCGCCGCCGCCTACCTCGCGGAGGTGGTGCGCGGCGGCCTGCAGGCCGTGCCGCAAGGGCAGGTCGAGGCCGCCGACGCGATGGGCCTGTCCTACTGGCGCAAAACGATGCTGATCGTGCTGCCGCAGGCGCTGCGCGTCGCCATCCCGCCGTTGGTGAACACCTTCATCGGTTTCTTCAAGGACACTTCGCTGGTGGTGATCATCGGTCTGTTCGACCTGCTCACATCGATCAAGGTCGCGATCGTCGAGCCGGCCTGGAGCGGCTTCGGCGTCGAGGCCTACCTCTTCGCCTCGCTCGTTTACTTCGCCTTCTGCTACGCCATGTCGCAATACAGCCAGAACCTCGAGCGCGAGCTGGCGCGCGGCAAAGCGCACTATCTCAGGGAGAACTGACCGTGGCCCAACCGATGATCGAGATCAAGGGCGTGAACAAGTGGTTCGGCGCCTTCCACGTGCTGAAGAACGTCGACCTGTCGGTGGCGCAGGGCGAGAAGATCGTCATCTGCGGCCCCTCGGGCTCCGGCAAGTCGACGCTGGTGCGTCTCATCAACCGACTCGAGTCGCACCAGGAGGGCCGCATCGTCGTCGACGGCATCGAGCTCGCCGAGGACCTGAAGGCGATCGAGGCCATCCGGCGCGAGGTCGGCATGGTGTTCCAGAGCTTCAACC
>JAOUGZ010000230.1 GCA_029865405.1 Betaproteobacteria bacterium | reverse complement strand
GACGCCGGCGCGATCAGCTCGAGCACATCGTGACCGAGCAGCTGATCGCGGCGCTCGGCGCGAAACAGCCGCAGCATGGCCGGGTTGACGAGAACGATGCGCCAGTCCGAATGCACGAAGATGGCGTCCGGCGCGATCTCGATCAGCTTGCGGTAGCGCAGCTCCGCGCTCTCGAGGGAGGCCTGCACCTTGCGCTGGCCCTCCGCGAGACGCAGCACGCGCGCGATGCGCTCGCCGCTCAGCCTGCCCTTGTGCAGGATCTCGAAGGCGCCCATTTCCAGCGCCTCCTCGTCCAGCCCGGCGCGATCCTCGGCGGTGATCACGATCACCGGGCAGCGCACCGCGGCGCGCATGCGCTCCAGCGTGGCGAGGCCGCGGCTGTCCGGCAGGTTCAGGTCGAGGAGCACGAGGTGCACTTCCACGGCGCCGGCGATGCCCAGCGCCCGCGCCATGCTGTCGGCGCGCAGCACGTCGGCGCGCACGAACGCCGCCTTCTCGATCGCGGCCTGCGCCACCATCGCGTCGGCCGCGTTGTCCTCGATCAGCAGGACGCGGATCGGCGCGCCGCCCGTATCGATCGATCCCTTGTTGGACAGCATGGCGCGTTCCGTAGGGTTCCTGGCGATTTCTGCACTCGCATCAAGGCTGAAGAGCATGAACCTAGCCCGGTTTCTATTCTTCGCGGAGATCCGTAACCTTCTCTGACTCGAGCGTGTGCGTTTACGCACACATTGAACGTCAAATTCGCTAAACCACGCCGGGGCCGGCGCGCGGCGCCGCGCGCAGGCTGTCTTTTTCGAAGCGGCATGCCGCGCCGTGCCGTCGGTGCGCCCGGCGTGTGGCGAGCGGGAGCAAACCTTTCATTCTTTCCTACGCCGGCGCGCTTGCTGAAGCGGGGGAATTTTTGTGTGAATGGCGAGCGTCCCGCCGCGCCACCTGCTGCGGGTTCGTTTATCCACTCGACGCATTCTACTCAGGAGGAAAGCATGAACAGAAAGCAGAAGAAACAGCTAGTCGTACGCAAGGCGACGAAGAAGATCGCCGATTCGCGGCGCGTTCGGTACGGCAGCGGAATGTCGCCAGCGAAAGTTCTCCGTACCGCCGATGCCGCAATAGCCGATTCGGGTTCGATTCGCTTCGGTAGCGGGATGGCACCGTCCAGCGTCAGGAAGTGACGCATCATTGATACCCCGAAGTGGCCGGCGCACCGTGCAACCTGTGCGCCGGCCTCGCGGTCCCCGCTTTCGAGGAGTGCATCTTCATGAGCTCGATGACTCACCCAACAGCCGCCGTGACGTTCTATACGGCGATTCCGGGCTGCAGGGCGCCAATCCGCGCCGATCCCTCCGTGCTCGGCACGTTGCCAGCGCGCGGATTTCAGTATTGCGAGGCGCTGCGGGCGGCCTCGTCCTTCGGCTGGTACGTGTTTCCGCCGATCGACTTCACGCTGCAGTGGGACGGCTCTCAAGTCGTCTGGACCTATCGCGGTGCCAAGTCCTGGTACGCACTCGGCAGCGTGCAGTTCCCTGGCTACGCGACGGTCTTCGACCGCTTCGCACCCAGCCGTCTGCGGGGATTCTCCCCGCCCTTCCTGACCTCAGTAACCGAGCCAGGCATCATCCAGCTCTGGACCGGCCTGATGATCGAGAGCGCGGAAGATTGGAGCGTGCTGGTGCGGCCGCCTGCGAACCTGCCCCGAAACCTCGCCTATGATCTGTATGAGGGGATCATCGAAACCGACCGCTGGTTCGGCCCTCTGTTCACCAACATCCGGCTGGTCAAGACCGACGTTCCGATTCACTTCAGCACCGAAATCCCACTGGTGCAGGTGCAGCCGCTGCAGCGGAGCACCTACGCCGAGACAGTCTCGAACGACTTCGGCCTGGTCGCTGATCCGACCGAGTTTCCGGAACAGGCCTGGTCGCGATATGAGCAGACGTTGGTCCAACCCAACCGCGATCCACAGCGACCGGTGGCGGCGTATTCAACCTCCGTGAGGCGCCGCCGCAAGAGCGGTTGCCCGATGAGCGTCGCCGGCTCGACGCCGTGATTCTCGCCGCAGTTCGCGCGGCGCGTTCTTGGCCACTGGGCGGATACGGCGCAGCCGCGGTTGCTGTACTTATCTGGGCGTCATATCCGGTTGCGACTCGAGACGGCGTCTCGGGATCGTTCGAGCCGCTGGAACTGATGCTGCTGCGGTTCGGCGTCGGCGCGCTGCTCTTTCTGCCATACCTCGCGCTGCAATTCCGGGCGATCCGGCGCGACGCCTGGCTGCGCGGCGTACCGCTCACCCTGTTCCAGGGGGCGGGGATGGCGGCGCTCGTTATCTACGGCCTGCAGTTCGCGCCAGCCAGCCATGCCGCTGCGCTCGGTCCGGGCGTCGCGCCCGCTTGGGTTGTGCTGCTTGGGTTCCTGCTGTTTGCCAGACGTCCTCCCACGTTGACGACTATAGGCGCGGTTCTGTGCGCGGTCGGCGTCGCCATGCTTGTCGCATGGAGCAGTTCCGCCGCGAATCCCTACGTGCTTGCGGGCGATGCAATGTTTGTCGGGGCGTCTGCGCTCGGCGCGCTCTACGTCCTGCAGCTGCGCAACTGGGGCATCGGGGCCGTCCAGGGTGCCGCGATCGTGACACTCTATTCCGCGCTCGTCGTCGTGCCGTGGTACCTCTGGTCGACGTCCGAGGTGCCGTGGCGGACGACGCCGCCTGAGCTCCTCTGGCAGCTTTTGTGGCAGGGCGTGCTGATCGGTTGTGTCGCGCTCGTCGCGCTCAATTGCGCGATCGCCCGTCTCGGCCCGGAGCGCGCAAGCGCGCTTGTCGCGTTGGTGCCCGCGCTAAGCGCCGCCTTGGCCTGTCTATTCCTGGGCGAGACGCCCTCAGCTGTCGAGATCGCTGCAATCCTCGCAATATCAGCAGGTGTCTCGATCGGCGCGTCCCGCGACTATGCGGGCAAGCCGGCAGCGAGCAGCGCGGCAGCGAATTCGGCTGCCTGTGGACTGTCCCGTCCCGGATAGCGTGCCTTGAATGCTCGCACGGTGAGGCCCGGCTCCAGTTCGCGCAGCCGGTTCACAGTCTCCCTCGCCTTATTGAGCTGTCCCGAGAGCACCAATCCGACAGTCAGTGCGCGCAATGTGGGCGTATGCAGCCGGTTTTCGCGCAGCGACTGGTTCGCCAACTCAATTGCGCGATCGTAGCGTTCGCCGACGAGATTGGCCGTGCTCGCGAGCGAGTGGAAGTAATAGAGCATCGGGTCGAGCGGGGAGAGCGACAGCGCCCGATCCGCGGACTGCACGGCTTGGGCGCCACGTCCGCGCCACGCATGCAGCATCGCATTCCACAGCCAGGCAAGCGGCTCGTTCGGATTGACCGCGAGCGCCCGCTCCAAGCGCGTCTCGGCGACATCGAGATCATGCCGCGCCCACGCCGCGACATGCGCGCCCACGGCGAGGGCGAGCGCATCGTCCGAATCGCACTCCAGCGCGCGCTCGGCGCACGAGATCGCCGCTTCGCCGTCGCGCAGCGGATTCTCGCTGGCGCCCACCGCGACGCGCATGACATGCCACTTCGCCAGCCACGCGTGCGGCGCGGGCGACACCGGGTCGCGTTCGCTCGCGGTCTCGAACGCCATGCGCGCGCGCAGGAAGTCTTCCTGCGACAGCCGATGCATCAGGGCGATGCCGCGCAGCGTGATCTCATAGGCGTCGAGCTGGGCGAAATTCGTGATCCGCGCGCGGCGCAGCTCGAACGAGCGCACGAACGGCGCAACGCTCGCCACGACCTTGCGCGCGAGCTCCGCCTGCACGGCGAACGCGTCCACGAGGTCGCACTCGAAGCGCTCGTTCCACAGGATGCGGCCGTCGCGCGCGTCCGCCAGCTCCGCCACCAGCAGCGCGCGCGCGCCCGCCGTCTGAATGCTGCCCGAGAGCACATAACGCACTCCGAGCATCGCGCCGACGGTGCGCAATCCGAGCGGCGCGCGGCGAAACGCCATCGACGAAAGGCGCGAGACGACGAAGAAATCGGCGACCCGGGACAGCGCGCCGATCGCCTCTTCGGCCAGGCCGTCGCCGACGAACGCGAAGCGCGGGTCATCCGATCTCACCTCGAAGGGAATGACGGCGACCGACGGGCGGCCGTGCGCCAGCACCGCTGCGCTCGGCGCCGGGCGCGCCGCTTCGGCCGGCGGCCAGGCGCGGAACGCCCGCACGGCGCGTTCGCGATTGCGCAGCCGCTGCTCGCCGAGGTCCTCGATCGAGGCGTCGACGCCGCTCGCGAGCTGGTCGCGCACCTGCGCGGAGACGACCGTCTCGCCGGGGTTCGCCAGCTCGAGCAGGCCGGCGGCGACGTTCACCCCGTCGCCGAGCAGGTCGAAGGTCTCGACGATGATATCGGCGACGTGAATGCCAATGCGCAGGGCGAGCGGCGGCCCGGCGCTCTCCGCGTTGAGCCGGGCGAGACTGCGGTGCAGATCGAACGCGCACTCGAGCGCGTGCACGCCGTCCGGAAAATCGGCGAGCAGCTGCCGGCCGGGGACCCGCGACAGGCCGCGGCCGGCGCGCGATGGAATGGCCTCCGAGACGGCCTGCGCGAAGAACGCGCGCCAGCGCTGCACCGTGCGTCCCTCGTCGCGCTCCATCATCGCCACCGCGTCGAAAGCGTCGGCAACGAGAATCGCGCGGCGCTCGCGCGGCGCTCGAATGCCGTCGAACCCGGGCGCTTCGAGCGCGGGCAGGCCCTCGACCGGGAGCGGCACGGGACGCGATTCGCCGAGCAATCGCTCCAGCGCGGCCACGTCACGCAGCACGAGGGTGCGGCCGTCGCGCTCGAGCAGGCCCTTGCGGCCCAGCCGGGAGAGCTCGCGCGTCACTTCCTCGCGCGACGTGCCGACGTGGCTGGCGATATCCCGGTGCGCCGGCGCGTGCTCGATGCGGGCCGCGTTGGCCTGCACACCGGCATGCCGGGCGAGCCGCAGCAGCTCGACCCAGACCCGGGGCCGCACGCGCTGGGCGCCGAAGTCGATCAGGCGATCGGCCAGCTCGCGCACCGATCCGCTCAGGCGGCGCAGCACGTGCTCGCGCACCGAGGCGTGATTCGCGAGCATGGCCCTGAACGCCTCCGGCGGCATCGATGCGACCAGCGATTCGCGTGCCGCGAGCGCGTCGGCGTAGTGGGCGCGGCCGTCGATGGCGGAATGCTCGCCGAAGATCTCTCCCGCCGCCAGGTCGCGCAGGATGATCTGCCGCCCTCGGCCCGCCTGGGCCGATACGCGCACCATGCCCGCGA
>JAOUGZ010000229.1 GCA_029865405.1 Betaproteobacteria bacterium | reverse complement strand
GCGCCCCGGCTTCTACCTGATCCTGCAAACCGAAGACCGCGAACAAGGCGCCCCCGACCCGGCGCGCTGGATCCACGCGCTGATGAAGCACCAGAAGACCGACTACCGCATCTCGCTTCTCAGCGCGGCGCAGTTCCACGGCGCGACGATCGAGCCGACTGCGCTCCAGCTCATCGTCCCCAAGTCGCTGCGCGACTTCGCCATCGGCCGCCACAAGCTGGAATTCCTCATCCAACCCCAGGGCGCCTTCTCCAGAACCAACCGCCCCGAATGGCTCGCCGAAATGAACACCGACTCCGGCATCGCCAAGGTCGCCGGCGTCGAGCTCGCGCTGCTCGACTGCGCGCTCTGGTTCCACCGCGCGGGCGGCATCAGTGCGGTGGCGCAGGTGGCGCGCGAGATCGGCGCCAAGGCGCTCGGACGCCGGCTCGCGCCGCTCGCGCGCGACTGCGACAACGCCGCCGTCAGGCGCCTGGGCTATCTCCTCGAGCTCGCGGGCCACGAGCCACAGGCAAAGGCGCTCGACAAATTCGCGCAGGAAGCGAAATCGGTGAAGCTCCTCGACCCCACCTCGAAAGAAGCCCCGGGCGAGATGAGCGGGCGCTGGAAGATCGCCATCAACACACCGCCCACCCGCTCTTCGTCGTAAACATTCGTCAGCCGACACCCTTTCCGGGGGACTGCCCTCCCGGAAAGCCCTGTGGCCCATAGCCCCTTGTTACCATTGCGCAAATGCTCTCCGGCGCCCTCGCCGCGCTCGTCGCCTCGTTCCTCGTCTGCTGGGGGATGCTGCTTTCGCGCCGCGCGCACGACAAGCTCTCCATCGACGACACGATCGCCGGCCTGCACAAGGTGCACCGCACGCCGGTGCCGAGGATCGGCGGCTTCGGCATCCTCGCCGGCGTCCTAGCCGGTGCGGCGACGCTCGAACACACGGAAGCGCGCTGGATGCTGCTCCTCCTGCTCGCCGCCCTGCCCGCCTTCACCGGCGGCTTTCTCGAGGACCTGACGAAGAAAGTCACCCCCTACAGCCGCCTGCTCTTCGCCTTCGGCGCGGCCGCCACCGGCTACTTCCTGATCGACGCGCGCATCACCGACCTCGATCTGCCGCTCGACGATTACCTGTTCCAGTACGAGGTGTTCGCCTTCGGCTTCACCCTCTTCGCCGTCGGCGGTTTCGCCCACGCGACCAACATCATCGACGGCATGCACGGCCTTGCGGGCTTCGTCGGCGTCGCCATCCTCGCGGCGATTGCGGCGGTGGCCTGGCAGGTCGGCGACGAGCGCGTGCTGGGCGCCGCGCTCATCCTCATGGGTGCGACCCTCGGCTTCCTGGTGTGGAACTTCCCCCGGGGCGTGATCTTCGCGGGCGACGGCGGCGCCTATTTCCTCGGCTTCGCCATCGCCACGCTCGCCGTGCTTCTGGTTCACCGCAACTCGGAAGTCTCGCCCTGGTTCGCGCTGCTCGTGCTCTGGTACCCGGTGTGGGAAACGGTGTTCTCGATGTACCGGCGCCGCATCCGCGGCCGCTCGACGGCCGACGCCGACGGCCTGCACCTGCACACGCTCGTCTACCACCGCATCGTGACGCTGAAGAACCGCCCGGTGGCGCGCAGCGCCGTGACCACCCTGTGCCTGCTGGGGCTCAACGTGTTCACCGTGGTGCCGGCATGGCTGTTCTGGGACGAAACCTGGATCCTGCAGGCCTACGCCGCCGGGTTCGTGATGATCTACCTGTGGATTTATCTGCGCATCGCCCGCTTCGGCCTGCCCCTGGGGCAGATCCTCGGCCGCAGTACCCGCAAGACGGGACTGCAACGTTCCCGCAGGCATCCGCGCGGGACTCTGTAGAATGACGCAAACCAGCCGGGCCGGGTCCCGGCCCACGAAGAAGGCAGGGAGGCAATGATGACCAAGACCCGCAGCATCCTCAGCATCTTCGCCGCCGCAGCGCTCCTCGCGAGTGCGCAGGCCTTTGCCGACGCCTCGCTCATCGACATGAAGGGCGACGTGCGCGTCGGCAACAACCCCGCCCTCCCGCAGCAGCGCGTGCTCTCGGGGAATACCATCAACACCGGCGTCGGCGCGCAGGCGATCCTCAGGTTCGACGACCAGCAGCAGGTGGTGCTCAACGAGAACACCACCTTCAGGATCTCTGATTTTCGCTACCGCCCCGCGGAACCGGGCGGCGACCGCGCGGTGTTCGACCTCCTCCGGGGCGCACTGCGCTTCATCAGCGGCGTGGTCGGCGCAAGGAACCCCAATGTCGTTGCGCTGCGCGTCCCGCAGGCCACCATCGGCATCCGCGGCACCGACTTCATGGTCGCCCTGGTTAACCCGGCCTTCGTCAACGTCGTCGCCGGCGCAGTCAGCACCACCAACGCCGCCGGCTCGGTCGTATTCGGCGCCGGGTCCATCGGTCAGATCGGCAGCGCGTCGGCGCTGGCGGTGCCCATTCCGGCTTCCGCCCTGCCGGCGGCGGCGAGCAGCGCGTTCGGCAACCTCGCCGCGGTCCCGGTGGCGGCTGCGGTGACCCCGGCGGCGGCGAGCAGCGCAGCCGCGGGCGCGGCCACCGGCGCCGTGACGGCCCCCACCGCGGGAGTGGGCGCGTGGGTGACGATCGGCGTGGGCGCGGCGGTCATCGGCACGGCCGTGAACGAAGGCGGCGAGACGACGACGCACCATTGAGGTCCAGGCCGGGCACCCACCCCGGGCGAGGCCTGCCCGCGTACTGAAAAGATGGGAACGCCTTCTCAGCCCCTGATGCGCCGGACGCTCTTCGTTCTCGCCGCAGCCGGGCTCGTCTCCGCCACCCAGCAGGTGCAGGCGGACGCCGAGGTCGTGTACCTGAATGGCAACGTGCGCAGCGATCGCGGCCCCGTTGCGCAGGGCCAGCGCATCTCGCCCGGTACCACGGTCACCACCGGGCCCGGCGCGCAGGCCGACCTGCACTTCTCCGATCGGCAGCGGGTCCTACTGGGCGAAAACACCACTTTCAGGATCGCAGCCTTCAACTACGTCCCGCGTGAGCCGCAGGCCGACCGTGCGAGCTTCGAGCTCCTGCGCGGATCGGTGCGCTTGGTCAGCGGCGCGGTCGGCTCGAGAAATCCCGGCGTCGTGGCGCTGCACATCCCGCAGGCCACCCTGAGCCCGCGCGGCACCGACTTCATGGTTGCCCTGGCAAACCCGGCCTACCTCAAGGTGCTGCAGGGGGCCGTCGCGGTGACCAACGCCGGCGGCACGGTCGTTTTCGGCGCGAATTCGGCAGCCATGGTTGCCTCGGGCTCGGCCGTGGCGCAACCCGTCTTCGTCGCCGCGCTGCCGCGCGCCCCAAGCAATCTTTTTTCCAGCCTTGCCGCAGTGCCCATGAGGGCGCCCGCGGTGCAGGCCACGGCTTCGAGCGCAACGCGTACCGCAGGCAGCGCAGTGTCCCCGCCGGCAGCCGACAATACCAAGGCGCCAGCGACGCAAACTGCGGCTTCCAGCGCCGCGGGCGCTGCGGCCCCCGCGGGCAGCGCGGTGCGCCCGTCGGTGGCCAGCATCGGCAAGTCGGCCCTTTGGGGCGTGTGGGCCGCGCTGCTCGTCGGCGCCCTGGCAAGCGACAGCACCACGTCGCACCCGTGAGCCGAGGCGAGCCCGGCGAGGCCCCCGCGCGGGGCCTTTTCTTTTTCAGGAATAGATTGCGGACATGCGGCGGCTGCTCCTCCTGCTCCTGATCCCCGGGCCGCTGGCCCAGGCCACGGAGCCGGTCGCGCTGCCCTCCGCCACCGGCCAGACCGGCCTCGTCAGCATGCCCGACGCGCGCCTCGCCCCGGACGGTACCTGGCGCACCGGGTATTCGTTCCTCAGGCCCTACCACGCGATCTGGTCGAGCCTCACGGCGATGCCGTGGTTCGAGGGTTCGTTCCGCTACTCGCGCATCCAGTACGTCGAGGGCTTTCCCGGCCGTCCCGACGCCGACTACGGCGACTACAAGGACAAGAGCTTCGACGCCAAGCTGCGCCTGCTCGACGAGCGCGCGGGGTGGCCGCAGATCGCCGTCGGCGCGCAGGACGTCGGCGGCGGCACGGGCCTGTTCAGCGCCTACTACGCCGTGGCGTCGAAGCGCTTCGGCGAATTCGACCTGACGCTGGGCTACGGCAAGGACCGCATCGACGGCGCCTTCGGCGGCCTGCGCTGGCAGCCGCGGGCCTTGCCCAGCTGGTCCATCGCCGCCGAATACGACGCCTTCGACTACCCGAACGACCGCTTCGCCGCACAGGCGCGCATCGCTGATCGCAAGAAGGGCGGCGCCCTCGCGCTTGAATACCGCCAGGACGGCTGGGGCGCGAAAGCCTACGCTGCGCACGGCGAAGCCGGCTTCAACGCGTGGGTGTCGGTGCCGCTCGAGCAGCGCGAATTCGTGCCGAAGTTCAACGAGCCCGCGCCGTACACCACGATCAATCCGCGCCCGAGCGAAGCGCAGTGGACCGCGGATGCGCGCCACGAGGCGCGCCTGCGCAGGGCCCTCGAGCGGCAGGGCTACGACCCGGTCGTCACGCGCTACGCGAGCGGCAGGCTCGAGGCGGCGCTCGGCAACGCAAGGATCGCCTCGATGCCGCGCGCGGTGGGCCGCGCCGCGCGCACGATGCTCTCCTTCGCCCCGCTCGAAGTGCGCGAATTGCAGGTCACCTACCTGCAGGGGCCGCTCGCCTTCGCCACCTACACCTTCGCCGACGCGAAGACGCTGCAGCGCTACTTCAACGGCATGACCACGCGCGAGGCCCTCGCGCAGGCGATGGCCATCGACTACGCCCAGCCCGAAGAACACAATCCCGACGCCGACCGCGAGCAGGCGCTCGCCGCCTTCGCCGAACCGCTCCCCGACGACGTGGTGACCAGGGACACGGTGCCGCAGCTCTTCGGTTACCGCGCGGACCTCGCGGGCGGGAAGTTCCGCATCCGCCCCGGCCTCTCGACCTTCTTCAACGACCCGAGCGGCGCGCTCAAGCTCGACCTCTCGGCGCTCGCCACCTGGGACCGCGCGCTCGCGGCGCGCACCTGGTTCAACAGCGAGGCCAAGTTCACCCTCGCGGAGAACGTGAGCGACGTGACGCAGCCCTCGAACAGCCTGCTGCCGCACGTGCGCACCGACATCGCCGAGTATCGGCGCGCGGCAGACGCAAAGCTGCTGAAGGCGCTGTTCAACCAGTACTACCATCTCGCGCCGCGGCTCTACGCGCGTGCATCCGTCGGCATCTACGAGGAGATGTATTCGGGCGGGGGCGGTCAGATGCTCTACCT
>JAOUGZ010000228.1 GCA_029865405.1 Betaproteobacteria bacterium | reverse complement strand
TGGCCGGAAGCCGGGCATCTTCGCGTTGCGCGCGAGCTTCTTGAGGCGCTGGTCGATCTCCTGCTCGATGCCCGACAGGGGCACTTTCATCTGCAAGCGCCGCTCCAGCGCACCGAGTTGCTCCACGTTTGCCGCCATGCCCGTCTAGATCCTTCCGTGTTGTGCGCTGGTGCGAAGGGAGGGACTCGAACCCTCATGCCTTGCGGCGTCAGATCCTAAGTCTGGTGCGTCTGCCAATTCCGCCACCTTCGCGCGAAAAAGCGAATGGAAAGAAAGTATTATACCTGCGCGTGTCGGTCGCCCATTACGAGAACTTCCCGGTCGCTTCGCTGCTCCTGCCGGCGCCGTTGCGCGCACCGGTGAGCGTCATTTACCGCTTCGCGCGCAGCGCCGACGACATCGCCGACGAGGGCGATGACGCGCCCGCCGCGCGCCTGGCGAAGCTCGAGGCCTGTCGGGGCGAGATCGAGCGCATCACGCGCGAGCACGGGCTGCCGCGCGCGCCGTTCACCGATCTGCTCGACGCCTTCTCGCAGGACGTCGTCAAGACGCGCTACGCCGACTACGCCGAGCTGCTCGACTACTGCCGGCGCTCGGCCAATCCGGTCGGCCGTTTGCTGCTGCACCTTTTCAAACGCACGTCTGAAACGGACCTGCGCCAGTCTGACGCCATCTGCACGTCGCTGCAGCTCATCAATTTCTGGCAGGACGTGGCCCTCGACTTCGCCAAGGGCCGCATCTACCTGCCACAGGATGAAATGGAAAAGCACGGCGTAACCGAGGCGCACATTGCAGAAAGCAGATGCGACGGCGCCTGGCGCGCGCTGATGTCCTTCCAGGTGCGCCGCACACGCGCGCTGATGCTTTCCGGAGCGCCGCTCGGACGCAGCCTTCCCGGGCGCATCGGCCTTGAGATCCGCACCACGGTGCAAGGGGGACTGCGCATCCTGGAAAAGGTCGAGCGCGTTGGCTACGACGTGTTCCGCCGCCGCCCGCTGCTGCGCTGGCACGACTGGCCGCTCGTTGCCGCGCGCGCGCTGTGACGCCCGAGGCTTACTGCCAGCGCAAGGCGGCGGCCAGCGGCTCGAGCTTCTACTATTCGTTCCTGTTCCTGCCGCGCGAGCGCCGGCGCGCCATCACGGCGCTGTACGCGTTCTGCCGCGAGGTCGACGACGCGGTGGACGAAACCGCCGATGCGCAGCTCGCGGCGACCAAGCTCGCCTGGTGGCGCCAGGAAGTGGGCCTGCTGTTCGCGGGCCGGCCGCAGCACCCGGTGTCGCGCGCGCTGCAGCCGGCGCTCGGCGCCTACGGCATCACCGCCGCGCGCCTGAACGAGATCATCGACGGCATGGAAATGGACCTGACGCAGTCGCGCTACCTGGATTTCGCAGCGCTCGAGCGCTACTGCTACCACGTCGCGGGCGTCGTCGGCATGCTGGCCGCGGGCATCTTCGGCTACCGCGACGCGCGCACCCTCGACTACGCGCAGCGCCTCGGCACCGCGTTCCAGCTCACCAACATCATCCGCGACGTGGGCGAAGACGCGCGCAAGAACCGGATCTACCTGCCGGCCGCCGACCTGCAGCGCTTCGGCGTCAGCGCCGCGGATATCCTGCAGGCGCGCCACAGCGACGCCTTCGTCGCGCTGATGCGCTTTCAGGCGGAGCGCGCGCGCAAGTACCATGACGACGCCCTGGCGGCGCTGCCTGCCGTCGACCGCCGCGCGCAGCGCCCGGGGCTGATCATGGCCGCGATTTATCGCGCGCTGCTCGCGGAGATCGAGCGCGACGGCTTCCCGGTGCTCAAGGGCCGCACCTCGCTCACGCCCCTGCGCAAGTTCTGGATCGCCTGGAAGACGTGGCTGTCCGCGCAGCAGTGATCGGCGCCGGCTACGCCGGCATGGCCGCTGCCGTGACGCTTGCCGCGCGCGGCGCGCAGGTGACGGTGCTCGAGTCCGGGCCCGTGCCCGGCGGGCGCGCGCGCCGCGTCGAAAGCCGCGGCGAGTCGCTCGACAACGGCCAGCACATCCTGATCGGCGCGTACGCGACGCTCTTCGGCCTCATGCGCACGGTGGGCGTGCCGGCGGACGCGGTGCTGCGCATGCCGCTCGAGCTGCGCTATGCCGACGGCGTGTCCTTGCGGCGGCTTTACCTGCCCGCGCCCCTCGGGCTGCTCGGCGGGCTGCTGCTCGCGCGCCGCCTGCCCTGGCGCGAAAAGCTGGGCGCGGCGGGCTTCATGCTGGCGCTGCGACGCATCGGCTTCCGGCTGGCTGAGGATTGCAGCGTGCGCGCGCTGCTCGAACGCCACGGCCAGGCGGGCCGCATCGGCCACTACCTCTGGCAACCGCTGTGCGTCTCGGCGCTCAACACGCCGCCGGCGCGGGCCTCGGCGAACGTGTTCCTCACGGTGCTGCGCGACACGCTCGCCGGCGAGGCCGAGGCGAGCGACCTGATCCTGCCGCGCGTCGACCTGTCGCGGCTGTTCCCCGAGCCGGCGGCGGACTGGCTGCGCGCGCGCGGCGCGCAGGTTCGCTACGGCACGACGGTGCGCGACCTGGGCGCGCTGCGCGGCGAGTTCGATGCCGTCGTCGTCGCCGTCGGCCCGCACCAGCTGCGCTCGCTGCTGCCGGAACACGCGCCGGAGTTCGAGTACCAGCCGATCACCACCTGCTATCTGCAGTACGACGCGAAGACGCGGCTGCCCCTGCCCATGCTCGGGCTGGCCGGCGGCCTGGTGCAGTGGGTCTTTGACCGGGGCGCGCTCACGGGAGAGAAGGGCCGCCTCGCCGCCGTGATCAGCGCCGAGGGTAATCACCAGCAAATGACGCAGGATGAGCTCGCGCAAGCCTGCCACCGCGAGCTCGCGGCGGCGCTGAAGGGCCTGCCGGCGCCGCAATGGTCGCGCGTCATCGCCGAAAAGCGCGCCACCATCGCCGTCTCGCCCGGCCTGCGCCGCCCCGCGATCGAAACGCCCCTACCCGGCGTTTTCCTCGCGGGCGACTATACGGATCCCGAGTATCCGCCCACGCTGGAGGCTGCCGCGCGCAGCGGCGTGCGCGCGGCGGAACGCGCGCTCGCAACCGCGTGAAGGAGCAGACGATGGAATACCGGCAACTGGGCGCTTCCGGCTTGATGGTCCCGGCGCTGACCTTCGGCACCGGCACGTTCGGCGGCGGCACCGATTTCTTCAAGGCCTGGGGCGCGACCGACGTCGCCGAGGCCACGCGCCTCGTCGACGTCTGCCTCGAGGCCGGCGCGACGATGTTCGACGCCGCCGACGTCTACTCCGCCGGGCTCGCCGAGGAAATCCTCGGCCGGGCGATCAAGGGGCGCCGCGACCAGGTGCTCATCTCGACCAAGGGCAGCTTTCGCCGCGAGCCGGGCCAGAACCGGGTCGGCTCATCCCGCCATCACCTGCTGCACGCGGTCGAAGGCAGCCTCAGGCGCCTGGGCACGGACTACATCGACCTCTACCAGCTGCACGGCTTCGACGCGATGACGCCGGTGGAAGAGGCCCTGCAGACGCTCGACACCCTGGTGCGCGCCGGGAAGATCCGCTACATCGGCTGCTCCAACTTCTCCGGCTGGCACCTGATGAAGTCGCTCGCGGTGTCGGAGAAATACGGCCTCGCGCGCCATGTCGCGCACCAGGCCTACTACTCGCTCGTCGGTCGCGACTACGAATGGGAGCTGATGCCATTGGCCCTCGACCAGCGCATCGGCACGGTGGTGTGGAGCCCGCTCGCCTGGGGCCGGCTGGGCGGCAAGTACCGCCGCGGCCAGCCGGTGCCCGGGAGCACGCGGCTCGCCTCGCCGCTCACCCACGAGCGCGGCCCGCAGGTTGCCGAGGCGTACCTCCATCGCGTCGTCGACGCACTGGACGAAGTCGCCGCCGAGACGGAAAAATCCGTGGCGCAAGTGGCCCTCAACTGGCTGCTGCAAAGGCCCACTGTGGCATCAGTGATCATCGGCGCGCGCAACGAAGACCAGCTGCGGCAGAACCTCGGCGCCGTGGGCTGGGACCTGACGCCGGCGCAGGTCGCGAAGCTCGACGCGGCGAGCGCGGTCCCCCTCGCCTATCCCTACTGGCACCAGCGCGCCATTTACGGCGAGCGCAACCCCCCGCCTGTGTGACGCGCTTCGACGCGCTGCGCGCCGACATCACCACGCTCGAGGTGGACGCGATCGTCAACGCGGCCAACGAGAGCCTGCTCGGCGGCGGCGGCGTGGACGGCGCCATACATCGTGTCGCCGGGCCGCAGCTGCTTGAGGAATGCCGAGGCCTGGGCGGCTGCCGCACCGGCGACGCGAAGATCACGCGCGGCTACCGGCTCAAGGCGAAATTCGTGATCCACGCCGTGGGTCCGGTGTGGCGAGGCGGCCAGCAGGGGGAGCCCGGGCTCCTCGCCTCGTGCTACCGGCGCGCGCTCGAGCTCGCCGCGCAGCACGCGCTCGAGAGCATCGCCTTCCCGGGAATCAGCACGGGCGTGTACGGCTACCCGAAGCAGGATGCCGCGCGCATCGCCGTGGCCACGGTCGCCGCGCACGCGGCGGCGCCCCTGCAGCGGGTGATCTTCTGCTGCTTCTCGGCCGAGGACGAAGCGCTCTACGCCGCGCTGCTCAAAGATCGCGCAGCAGCCGCACCGCCTGGTCCACGCGCTCGACCGCGATGACCTCGAGCCCGGCGATCTTGCCTTTCGGCGCGTTCGCTTTCGGCACGATGGCACGTTCGAAGCCGAGCTTCGCCGCCTCCTTCAGCCGGTCCTGACCGCGCGGCGCCGGGCGCACCTCGCCGGCGAGGCCCACTTCGCCGAACGCCAGCAGCTTGCCCGGGATCGGCCGGTCGGTGAGCGAGGAGACGATGGCGAGGGCCGCCGCCAGGTCGGCCGCCGGCTCACCGATGCGCACGCCGCCGACCGCGTTCACGAACACGTCCTGGTCCATGGTGGCGATGCCTGCGTGCCGGTGCAGCACAGCGAGCAGCATCGCCAGGCGGTTCTGCTCCAGCCCCACCGTCAGGCGTCGCGGGTTGGGCGCGTGCGCCGCGTCCACCAGCGCCTGGATTTCCACGAGGAGGGGGCGCGTACCCTCCAGCGTGGCGAGCACGCACGAGCCGGCGACGTCCTTTTCGTGGCGCTGCAGAAACAGCGCCGAGGGGTTGCTCACGCCGCGCAGGCCAGCGTCGGTCATGGCGAACACGCCCAGCTCGTTCACCGCGCCGAAACGGTTCTTCACGGCGCGCACCAGGCGGAACGCCGAGTGCGGGTCGCCCTCGAAGTACAGCACCGT
>JAOUGZ010000227.1 GCA_029865405.1 Betaproteobacteria bacterium | reverse complement strand
TTCCTGGCGCTTGTCGTCGCACATGTGCCCGGTCTTCGTAAGGAACTCGATGCCTTGGAACCACTCCGCTTGCGTCGGGCGCACCTCGCGCACGAACGCGTGCAGGTGCTTCACCAGGCTCTGCATCACCTGGCGCGTGCGCTTGTCGGGCGCCTTGCCGACGCGCTTCAGGACCTCGGCGGTGAGGGTCTTCTCGGTGAAGTTGCGGATCGGCATGGCCTTTGCCTCCTGGCGGGAATGCTAACATCGCGCGCAGAGGAGGAAACACCATGCGAACACTGATCTGCACGGTTGCCGCCGCGCTCGTCTCGGGCAGCGCCCTCGCCCAGCAGGGCACGATCAAGTTCCTGGTCGGCTTTCCGGCCGGGGCGAGCCTCGACGCCATGACGCGCATGGTGGCCGACAAGATGCAGGCCTCGCTCGGCCAGAACGTGATCGTCGAGAACCGCACCGGCGCCGCCGGCCAGATCGCCATGGGGGCGCTGAAAGCCTCGCCCGCCGACGGCAGCGTGCTGGTGATGACGCCGCTCGTCACCGTCGTCACTGCGCCGCACATCCAGCAGCTGCCCTACGACCCGTTCAAGGATTTCGCGCCGGTCGCGCACACGGCGAACTTCCTGTTCGCCTTTTCCATGGGGCCCGCGACGCCGGCGAAGTCGCTGAAGGAATACATCGGGCTGGTGAAGCAGGACGCGAAGTACGCCAACTACGCCTCCGCCGCCACCGGCAGCCTGCCGCACTTCTTCTCGCTCTTGTTCGCAGAGAAAGCGGGGCTGAAGATGAACCACATCGGCTATCGCGGCACCGCGGCGGCGATGACCGACCTGCTCGGCGGCCAGATCGCCGCCTTCATGGGCACGGTGTCGGACGTCGCCCCGCAGCACAAGGCGGGCAAGATCGTTGCGGTCGCGACCTCGGGCGCGACGCGCTCCAAGCACCTGCCCGACATCCCGACCTTCAAGGAGCTCGGCTACGACATCGAGGGCGGCGGCTGGTACGCGGCCTACGCGCCCGCGGGCACGCCCGCGCCGGTGATCGACCGCCTCTCCAAGGCGATCATCGCCGCGCTGAACGAGCCCGACGTCGTCCAGCGCCTCGACAACTACGGCATGGAGCCCACCGGCCTGCCGCCCGTCGAGCTCGCGCGCATCCACCGGCGCGACTACGAGCAGTGGGGCCCGGTGATCAAGGCCTCCGGCTTCAAGCCCGGGAGTTGAACCTCCTCTTCGCCTCGACGAAGGAGGATCCCGAGCGCTGGCGGCGGCTGCTCGAGCCGGCGCTGCCGCAGGATCGCTTCTTCGCCTGGCCGGACGTGAACGGCGGCGCCATAGACGTCGCGCTCGTCGCCACCCATCCGGCCGGCACCTTCGCGCAGCTGCCGCGGCTGAAACTCATACAGTCGCTGTGGATGGGCGTGGAGAATATCCTCGCCGACGCCGAGGTGCCGCGCAGCGTGCCGCTCGCGCGCCTCATCGACCCCGGCATGGTGCACGCCATGGCCGAGACGGTGATCGCGAGCGTGCTGGACTGGCACCGCCACCGCTACCTGTACCGCGCGCAGCAGCGCGAGCGCATCTGGAAATGGCGGAAGCAGTTCCTGCCCTCGGACCGGACGGTGGGCCTGCTCGGCCTGGGCGAGCTCGGCAGCTACACCGCGGCGAAGCTGGTGGCGCTCGGCTTCAAGGTGTGCGGCTGGAGCCGCCGGCCGAAGACGATCGAGGCCGTGCACTGCTCGACCGACTTGAACGAGGTCGTGTCGATGTCGCAGGCACTCGTGTGCCTCCTGCCGCTCACGGCGCAGACGCGCGGCGTGCTGAACGCACAGGCCTTTGCGCGCATGCCGAAAGGCGGCTGCGTGATCAACGTCGCGCGCGGCGCGCACGTCGTGCAGGGCGACCTCGTCGCCGCGCTCGATTCCGGCCAGCTCGCGCACGCCTACCTCGACGTGTTCGAGAAGGAGCCGCTGCCGGCCGATTCTCCCCTGTGGGGACATCCCGGCGTGACCATCACGCCGCACGTCGCCGCGCTCACCGAGCCGCGCACCGCGGTGGCGAAGATCGTGGAGAACATCGAGCGGGTGCGGCGCGGCGAACAGCCGCTCAGCCTCGTCGACCGCGGGGCGGGTTACTGAATCACTTCTTCGCCGGCAGTGCGCCGACGTAGTCCTCCGCCATCGCGATCCAGCGCTTCAGCGCGCGCGCGTCGCAGCGCTTCGGATCCACCCACACGAAGCCCCTCATGGCGCGGCCGGTGATGTCCATCGGCCTCGCCCCGGGGCGCTGCAACGCCGCCGCGTCCTGATCCTTGCCGACGCGGAACATGAACTTGTCCTCGCCCATGCCGCACAGCATGTTGCCGCGCAGGAGGAAGCAGACGCCGCCGAACATCTTCTTCTCGACGACGTTGCGCCGGCCGGCAAAGGCCTTGTGCAAGCGCGCGGCGAGCGCCTCGTTCACAGCTGCGTTTCCTTCCAGCTCGCGCGCGCCGTCATCGCGGCGTGCGCGCGCATCAGTCTCGGGCAGCCCGCCAGCGCCGCTTTCGACTCGGGGAACATGTCCAGGTAACCCACGATGGGCGCCAGGAAATAGTCCGGCAGCGTCGCGTTCTGCCCGGCGAGGAACGGCCGCGTGTAGCCGCGCTCGAAGTGCCCGAGCACCGCGGGCAGCTCCTTCGCCGCCGCCTCGAGCACGCCGCGATCCTCCTTCTTGAGCACGTACTGCAGCACGTAGCGCCGGACGGCAAGGTCGTAGAAATAGCTGTTGATCGCGCTCACCCACTGCTCGGCGACGGCGCGGTCGCGGATGTTCTGCGGCAGGAGCGTCGGGCCCGGGAACGCCTCTTCGACGTAGCGCAGGATGGCGCTGGTTTCGAACAGGCGCACGTCGCCGTCGCAGAACACCGGGATGCGGCCCCAGGGGTGCACCGCCAGGATCTCGGGCGTGTGCGGCCCGCACTGCCGCATGCGGTACTTGATGCCCTTCTCGGCGAGGCCGATGCGCGCGGTACGCGTGTAGGTGCTGCGCGGATCGCCCTGCAGCGAGACGCTCGCCGCCGTACCGTCGGGATCGAGCTTGTCGGTAAGGCGGTTGAGGCAGGAGCCCCAGCCTTCCTTGTGCGACTCGCACAGCGCCTCGTCCGGGAATCCCGAATGCGTCATGCGCACCTCGGTGCCGCCGTCGCGCGCGGCGAGGGTCACGGTGATCAGCGTCTCCACGTTCGGCATGCCCTCGCCCACCCATTGCCAGGTGTAGACCAGGCGCTCGGGGCGCGCGAGCTCGCGGTACTGCGCCTGCGCGGTGAACTGGTCACCGTCCTTGGCGCGCATGACGAGGCGAAAGCCGCCGCCGACGCGCGCGTCCAGCTTCATCTCCGGGAGGGTCATGCCGCGCGGGCACATCCAGGCCTTCATGCCCGCCTCGGTGACGAAGGCGTCGTACACTTTTTCGCGCGGCGCGCGGATGAAGCGCGTCAGCGTCAACTCGAAGGTCGCGGAGCGGTTCATGGCTTCTCCAGGTAGTCGGCAAGTTGGTCGAGGCGCGCCTCCCAGAAGCGGCGATAGCGCCCGATCCAGGCGTGCGCTGCGCGCAGCGGCCGGCCCTTGATGCGGCACAGGCGCCACTGCGCGTCGGTCTCGCGCTCGATGAGTTGCGCCTGCTCGAGCACCTTCAGGTGGCGCGAGACGGCGGGCAGCGAGATGTCGAAGGGCCGCGCCAGGTCGCCTACGCTCGCCTCGCCTCTGGCCAGGCGCGCGAGGAGCGCGCGGCGCGTCGGGTCGGCGAGGGCGGCGAAGGTCTGCGACAGACGGTCCATGCCCCAGTATTTAACTCATATGTTAAATACAAGTCAAGCCCCGCGCGCGGACTTCAGCCCGGCGGTGAGGATGAACTTCATCGCCTCCTCGCGCGACAGGGCGACCGGCACCGCCTGCTCGCGCGGCATGAACAGCGTGTAGCCGCCGATCTGGTAGCTCATCGGCAGGTACACGGCGATCTCGCCGTCGCGGCCCACGCCCTCCGGCAGGCCGGCGAAATCGCTGCGCGACACGAAGCCGAGCGCGCGCATGCCGGTGCCCGGCAGCGCCACCGACACCACCTGCATTGCCTGGCCCTCCTCGTGGCCGGCGAACAGGCCGAACAGGTCCTTCAGCGCGCCGTACACCGAGCGCACCAGCGGGATTTCGAGCACCAGCCGCTCCGCCCAGCCGAACAGCTGGCGAAAGAGCAAGGCGTGCATCAGCAGGCCGACGAGAAAGATGACGCCGAGGGCGAGCACCAGCCCCATGCCGGTGCGGTAGTACTCGTCGGGGATCAGCCACATCAGCTGCTTGCCGACGAAGCGCTCGGCGCCCGTGACCAGCCAGACGACGAGGTAGACGGTGGCGAGCACCGGCAGCACCGTCAGCATGCCGGTAAGGAAGATCCTGCCTACGGATTTCATGCGCGACCTCGTTCTCGGGTGGGCCAGCGGCCCACCCTACCGCGCGAGGTAGCCCGAGTCCACCGGCAGCGTCACCCCGGTGATGCAGCGCGCGCCCGGCCCGGCGAGGAACAGGATCGCCTGCGCGATGTCCTCGACTTCGGGCAGGCGGCCGAGCGGCGTGTGATCCATGACCATCTTCAGCCGCTCCGGGTTCGAGAACACCGGCTCGGTGAGCGCCGTACGCACGAACGTCGGCGCCACCGCGTTCACCGTGATGTTGAAGGGCGCGAATTCGAGCGCCAGGGCGCGCGTCAGGTTCACCACCGCGCCCTTGGAAGCCTGGTACGCGGGATTGGGAAAAAGGCCGCCCGAGAATCCCATGATCGAGGCGAGGTTCACGATGGCGCCGCCGCCGCCTTCCTTCATGCGCCGCGCCGCAGCGCGCGCGCAGAGGAACGTTCCGGTCTGGTTGACGGCGATCACGCGGTCCCAGTCCTCGCGCGAGATCTCGAGCGCGTTCTTGCGCACGGCGATGCCGGCGCTGTTGACGAGAACGTCGATCTTTCCGATCTTGTCGAAGGCCCCTTCGACAGCGGACTCGTCAGCCACATCGCAGGTCAAAATGCTTTCGCCCGGCTCAACATCGAGCCGGGCGATCGAATAACCCCGCGTTGCGAAGAGGTCGGCGGTCGCCTTGCCGATGCCGGTGGCGGCACCGGTTACGACTGCAACCCTGCCTTCGATATTTTCCATGAGCCGGTAGTATATGAGGATGCACGACCTGGTCATCCGCAACGCCTCGATCCTCGACGGGCTGGGCGCCGAGCCCTGGCTCGCCGACCTCGCCGTCAAGGACGGCAGGATCGCCGAGGTCGGCCTGCGCCTTTCCGGCAAGG
>JAOUGZ010000226.1 GCA_029865405.1 Betaproteobacteria bacterium | reverse complement strand
CCGGCACGAACAGCCAGCTGCACCTCGTGGACGAGCGCATCGTCGGCACGAAGCCCGCAAATCTGTCGTTCGCCGAGGCCGCGGCGCTGCCCCTCACGACGATCACCGCCTGGGAGGCGTTGTTCGATCGCATGGGCATCTCCAAGTCCGGCACCCATGCCGGCCGGCATCTGCTGATCCTCGGCGGCGCGGGCGGCGTCGGCTCGATCGCAATCCAGCTGGCGAAGAAGCTCGCGCGCCTCACGGTGATCGCGAGCGCGTCGCGCCCCGACTCGATCGCCTGGGTGAAGGGCCTGGGCGCCGACGCCGTCGTCGACCACACGCAGCCGCTGCCGGAACAGATGGCAGCGCTGGGCGCAGCCGCGGCGGACTACATCTTCTGCTGCAACGATACCGACCGGGTCTTTCCCGCGCTGGCGCGGCTCATCGCGCCGCAGGGCCGCATCTGCTCGATCGTGCGCACGCTGCGGCCCGTGGACCTGGCGCCGCTGCAGGAGAAGAGCGTGAGCTTTTCCTGGGAAGGCATGTTTACGCGCTCTACTTTCCAGACGCCGGACATGCAGGCGCAGCACAATCTGCTGGAGGACGCCGCCGGCCTGCTCGAGGCCGGAACGCTGGTCACGACCTTCAGGGCGAATCTGGGCCGCATCTGCGCCGCGAACCTCAGGCAGGCCCATCAGCGGATCGAGCAGGGCCACACCATCGGCAAGCTGGTGCTGGAGGGCTTCTAGTGTGCTGAGTCCGAAATCCGTCGCCCTTCAGCTTTTAGCCGATCTCGTGATTTCCCGCGCCTTTTCGTTCTTGCGGGAAATCACGAGACCCTGAGACCGTCGCATGGCGCAGGCGCTCACGCCAACGTGATCGCCCCTGTGTCTCGGGACTGGGCAAGAGCGGCCCAGTCCCGAGATCGAAGAAAAACGATCACGCATTTCTGACTCGGGACACTAGGCGCGCAGTGCCTCGCCGCCGAGGACCCTGTCTTCGCGCAGCATCGCCGCCAGCGCGTCTGCCTCAACCGCTGGGCTGAACAGGAATCCCTGGCCGTAGCGGCAGCCGTGCGCCTGCAGGTAGGCGAGCTGCTCGCGCGTCTCCACGCCTTCGGCGGTGGTCAGCATGCCCAGGCTCGCGGCCAGGCCGATCGTCGCCCGCACGATGGCGGCGTCGTCGGCGTCTGCGGGGATGTCGCGCACGAAGGAGCGGTCGATCTTGATGACATCGAGGGGCAGGTGCTTGAGGTAGGCGAGCGACGAATACCCGGTGCCGAAATCATCCAGCGCCATGTGGGCGCCCAGTTCCTTGAGCGCCTCCAGCACGGCGCCGCTGGCGGCGGGGTTCTCCATCAGCAGACTCTCGGTGATCTCCAGCATCAGCCACTGCGGCTGCAGCGCCGCGGCGCGCAGCGCGCCGCGCACCGTGTCCGCGAGCCCGGGCTTCCTGAACTGGCGCGCCGAGATGTTCACCGCCACGCGCAGCGGCCGCAGGCCGGCGGCTTGCCAGCGCGCGGCCTGCGCGCAGGCCTCCTGCAGCACCCAGGCGCCGATCGGCACGATGAGGCCGTTCTGCTCGGCTGCGCTGATGAAGCGCCCCGGCGGCAGCAAGCCTTCGTGCGGGTGCCGCCAGCGCAGCAGCGCCTCCACGCTCGAGATCTCGCCGCTCGCCAGGCGCACCACCGGCTGGTAGTGCAGGACGAATTCGCCGCGCTCCAGCGCCTGGCGCAGGCTGCCTTCCATCGACAGCCGCGCGTGCGCTGCATCGCTCATGGCGGCGGCGTAGAACTGGAAATTGTCCCGACCTTCGCTTTTCGCCTGGTACATGGCGGTGTCCGCGTGCTTGAGCAGGGTGTCGGTGTCGGCGCCGTCGTCCGGGTAGAGCGCGATGCCCGTGGACAGCGTGACGAACAGGTCGCGCCCGGCGAACGCCACCGGCTCGACGAATGCGCGCTGCAGCTTCTTCGCCACGCCGCGCACCTGCTCGGCATCGGCCACGTCCTCGAGGATGACGGTGAACTCGTCGCCGCCCAGGCGCGCCACCGAGTCGCCCTCGCGCAGGTTCTGGCGCAGCCGCGCCCCGGCCTCGCGCAGCACGCGGTCGCCGGCCTCATGGCCGAGCGAATCGTTGATCTCCTTGAAGCGGTCGAGGTCGAGGAACAGGAGCGCGAGGCGGCCCTCGTTGCGGTGCGCGCGCGCGATCGCCTGTGCCAGGCGGTCCTGGAACAGGGTGCGATTGGGCAGGCCGGTGAGGGCGTCGTATTGCGCGAGCTGCGCGAGGCGCTGCTCGGCGGCCCGCTGCTGCGCTTCCGCGCTTTGCAGGCGCGCGAGGGTGCGCCGCGAAATGAGGATCGCGCCGGCCGCGAGCAGGAGCGCGAGCAGCACGCCGGCGAGCGCGATCAGCCGCGAGACGCGCCGTGCCGCGAGCAGCATCGCTTCGGCGTATTCCTCCGCGAGCGGCGTGAGCTGGTTGCCGAGGTTGACGACGGCGGTGCCATAGGCGCGCGCGCGCGGCGAGCCGGCGCCGCGCGTCGCCACCAGTGCCTGCAGCTCGCTTGCCAGCTGGTCGATCTGCAGCAGGATCGCATCGGCGCGCGCCCAGGCCATGATCGCGCGGTTGACGTCCGGGTCGAGGCGAAAGTACGGGTACAGCGCGACCATCAGCGCCACGTCGTCCGGATGGTTGCGCCCTGCGAGCAGGCCCTGGCGCGCGGCCTCGGGGTTCAAGACCGGCCCTTCCATGGCGAGACGCGCATGGCGGTCGCCGAGGTTCGCCGCGATGCTCGCGCGGTAGGCCCGGAAGTCGCGTTCGTCGCCGCCGTCGGCGTAGCGCGCCAGGAAGAACACGGCGTCCTTCTGCGCTTTCGACCAGTGGCTTTCGGCGGCGATGTAGGCGCGAATCGCCGAGAGCACCTGGATGCCGAGCACGGCGATGAGCAGGAGCAGGGCCATGGCCGCAAGCAGCGGCCAGATGAGGCGGAACAGCCTGCCGCTGACTGCGCCAGCTGCCTTCGGATCGTCGCCCACCCCTGGGATTATACGGAGCGCCCGGCGCGTTTGATCTGCGTCAAGCCGCGGCCGGCTTCGAGGCGTACACATGGAGCGTCGCTTCCGTGTAATGGGCCGCACGCATGAATCGCCCGCCGATCCGCACCCCGGCCGAACTTTACGCGCACGCCATCGCCATCGAGCGCGAGGCGGCCGAGCGCTACGCCGAGCTGGCGCAGCACATGGCCGACCTCGGCAACGACGAGGTGGCGGCGCTGTTTCGCACGCTTGCGGTCTACGAGGCCGAGCACCTCGACACGCTGGAGGCACGCACCGCCGGCATTGCGGTCCCCAGCTTCGAGGCGGGCGAGTACGCCTGGCTCGACGCGAGCGCGCCGGAGACGGTGGCGCGCGAGCTGGTGTTCCGCCTGCTCACGCCGCGCCACGCACTCGCCATTGCGCTCGACGCCGAGCGTCGCGCACATCAGTTCTTCGCCGACGTGCACGCCCACGCCGAGGACCCGGCGCTGCGCGCGCTGGCGCAGGAGATGGCGCTCGAGGAGAAGGGGCACATCGCCATGGTGGAGCAGGCCATCGAGCGCACGCCCGACGTGCGCGTCGACTGGACGACGGTGTTCGGCGACTAGCGCCGCGCGTTTCGGCGAGAATAGGGCGATGGCTCGCCTGTTCTCGAATCGCGACCGTTCCTTCGACCTCGGTCCGCTGCCGGCGGAGTTGCTCGCACGCGATCCGGCGGCGCCGATCGTCGAGGCGCGTCAGCCCGCGGACGCATCGCCCGCCGGCGGGGAATCCGTCGTCGCCGCATTGCCCGAGTATCGCGAGCTCTTCGCGAAGCACCTCGATGGCGAGGTGGCGCGCACGCGCGCGCCGGTTCCGGACGATCCCGTCAGGCGCGCGCAGAACCTCAAGGCGTCGGCCTACTTCCTCGATGTCACGCTGGCGGGCACCTGCCGCATCGACCCGGCAGACTGGACCGCGCCGGCGCACAAGACCCACACCCACGCCTTCGTGTTCCTGATCGAATTTGGCCGCGAGCCAAGGGCGGGCGAGGCAGGCGAGGCATGGATCCGCGGCACCAACGCCGCGCGCACCGACCTGCGCTGCGCCGAGGTCGCGGTGGTGATGGCGGGCTACATCCGGGCGCTGGGCTGGAACGCGCGCGGCCACGCCGCGGGCGACACGCAGGTTTCGATCGAGCGCCTGGCGCAGCGCGCCGGCGTGGCGAGGGCGGTGAATGGGACACTGGCCGCGCCCTTCCTGACGCGCGGGTTCCGCATCGGCGTGGTGACGACCGATTACGAAATCGCCGTGGATGCGCCGCTCGCCTCGCTCGAGTGGCCGAGCGTCGAGGCCTACATGGGGAAGATGGGGACGCGCCCCGGCTGGGCGGAGGCCGAGGAGGAAAAGCGCGCGCTGCACCTCGGCCGGTACGAAATGGAGAAGATCAGGCGCGTCGATGAGCCCACCACACGCGTCCTGCGCGACGAGATCAGGCGCATGCCCAAGCGCGCAGATCTCTTCTCGCGCGCCCTCGCCGGCGACCTCGGCGAGAAGCCGGCCAAAGAGCGCCGCCGCTTCGCCGTCAAGCACCCGCTCGCCTTCGCCATGACGCCGCTGATTCGCAACATGGTGCCGCTGCAGGGCGGGCGCGAGCCGCTCGCGGGCTCGAAGCTCGCGGACGCGAAGCGCAATGCCGAAGCGATCAAGGCGCTCGGCTACTACCTGGGCGCGGACCTGGTCGGCATCTGCCGCGCCGAGCCCTGGATGTACTACTCGCACGGCGACGAGGCGGGCGAGCCGATCGCGCCCTACCACCCGTACGCCGTGGTGATGCTCATCGACCAGGGCTTCGAGACCATGGAGGGCAGCTCCGGCGACGACTGGGTCTCGGGCGCGCAGTCGATGCGCGCCTACATGCGCGGCGCGCTGCTCGCCGGCGTGATGGCGGCGCACCTCAGGCGCCTCGGGCATTCGTCGCGCGTGCACTCGAACGCGTACTCCGAGCTCCTGCACCTGCCGGCGATGCTGATGGCGGGACTGGGCGAGATGTCGCGCATCGGCGAGCTGGTGCTGAATCCCTTCATCGGCCCGCGCTCGAAGTCGGTGGTCTTCACCACCGACTTGCCGCTGGAGGTCGACCGGCCGATCGACTTCGGCCTGCAGGCGGTGTGCAACATGTGCCAGAAATGCGCACGCGAGTGCCCGTGCAACGCAATTCCCTTCGGCCCGAAGGTGATGTTCAACGGCTACGAGATCTGGAAGCCCGACGTCGAGAAGTGCGGCCGCTACCGCCTCACCAACGCCAAGGGCTCGGCCTGCGGGCGCT
>JAOUGZ010000225.1 GCA_029865405.1 Betaproteobacteria bacterium | reverse complement strand
CGAACTGATAGAAGGTCACCATCACCGCGACCGGGTTTCCCGGCAGGCCGAACAGGAACGCCTCGCCGATGCGGCCGAACGCCATCGGCCGCCCGGGCCGCATGGCGATGCGCCAGAAGAGCGCCTCGCCGAGCTTGGCCATCATCGGCTTGACGAAATCGGCTTCGCCCACCGACACGCCGCCGGTGGTGACGATGGCGTCGGCGTTCGACGCCGCGTCGCGGAACGCCGCTTCGAGCGCGGCGGGATCGTCGCGCACCACGCCCAGGTCGCGGATCTCGACGCCGAGGCGCGCGAGCATGCCGTGCAGCGTGTAGCGGTTGGAGTCGTAGACCTCGCCAGCCTCGAGCGGCGTGCCGATCGACGCCAGCTCGTCGCCGGTGGAAAAGAAGGCCACGCGCACGCGCCGCCGCACCCGCACCGCGCCGATGCCGAGCGAGGCGATGAGGCCGAGCTCGGCCGGGCGCAGCCACTGGCCGGGGTGCAGGACCGCCTCGCCCTTTCGCAGGTCTTCGCCGGCGCGGCGCACATGCTGTCCCGCCTTCTGGCCGGGCGGGATCGTCACGCGCGCGCCCTGTACCTTCACCACTTCCTGCACCACGACGGTATCGGCGCCCCGGGGCATCACGGCGCCGGTGGTGACGCGCACGCACTGGCCCGCGGCGAGCGTGCCGTCGAACGCTTTGCCGGCGAGCGCGGCGCCGATCTCCTCCAGCACCGTGGCGCCGGTGCCGAGATCGGCGAAGCGCACCGCGTAGCCGTCCATCGCCGTGTTGTCGTGACCCGGCACATCGATCGCCGGCACGATGTCCTCGGCGAGCACGCGCCCGAGCGCCGCGCGCACCGGCACGCGCTCGGTCTCGCGCACCGGCGCGAGGCAGGCGCGGATCGCCGCGCGCGCCTTGTCCACGTGCAGCGCGTCGGGATCGTAGCCCTCGATCGAATTGACGATCTCGACGATGCCGCTCATGCGTCCTTCAGTTCTTCGGGCGTGTTGATGTTGCGGAAAGCGTCCGCCTCGTCGTCGAAGGGCACCTCGACCACTTTCAGCGTCGCGTACCAGGCGTCGATCTTGCGCCCGCCGCCGGCGAGGTACTTGGCCAGATGCTCGTGCACCGCGCGGCGTACGAGCGAAAAGACGGGATGCGGCTGCTCGCCTGTCCTGGCGACAGCGAGGTCGTTGGCGCCCATCGCGCCGCGCAGGCGCGCGACCAGGTCCGGCGGCAGGAAAGGGGAATCGCAGGGCACCGTCACCACCAGGGGATGCGCCGCCGCGGCGAGCCCGGCATGCAGGCCGGCGAGTGGTCCGGCAAAGCCGCCGACGTTGTCGGGGACCACCCGATGGCCGAAGCCCGCATAGATGTCGAGGTTCTGGTTGGCGTTGATCAGGATCTCGCCGACCTGCGGCGCGAGGCGCTCCAGCACCCACGCCACCATCGGCTTGCCGCGCAGGAGCGCCAGGCCCTTGTCGACGCCGCCCATGCGCCGGCCCTGGCCGCCCGCGAGCACGATTCCTGAAACAGCGTCCATGCCGCGGATTCTACGAGGTAAGCTTGGCCGATGAACGACCGCCGCTGGCTGGTGCGATTCCTCAACCTCGGGCACCTGCTCGATCACCTGGTGATGCTCGTTTTTCCCACTGCGGTGGTGGCGCTGGGCCGCGAGTGGGACCGGCCGTACTCGGAGCTGCTGCCGCTGGCGCTCGGCGGCTTCATCGCCTTCGGCGCCTTCGCCATTCCGGCGGGCTGGCTCGCCGACCACTGGAGCCGCTACCGCACGCTGGTGATCTTCTTCTTCGGCATCGGCGCGTCGCTCTTCGTCACCGGGTTCGCGCGCGAGCCCTGGCATATCGCCGCCGGGCTCACGCTCACCGGCGCCTTTGCCGCCATCTACCACCCGGTCGGCATCGCCATGCTGGTGGCCTCGCCGGAGAAGATGGGGCGCGTGCTCGGCTGGAACGGGCTGTGGGGCAACCTCGGCCTCGCCATGGCGGCGCTGATCACCGGCGCGCTGGTGGATCTCGCGGGCTGGCGCGCGGCGTTCTTCGTCCCGGGGCTCGCCTGCGTGGCCGCCGGCGCGGGCTTCCTCATGCTGGTGCCGGATCCGGGCCGCGTGAAGAAGACCTCGAAGACCATCGGCCTGCACATCGAGGGCCGCACGATGGCGCGCATCTTCGCCGTGCTGCTCATCGCCACCGCCTGCGGCGGCATCATCTTCAATTCGACCACGGTGTCGATGCCGAAGGTGTTCGATGAGCGCCTGCGCGCGCTGACGCAGAGCAATTTCGGCATCGGCGCGCTGGTGGCGGTGGTGTACACGATCGCCGCATTCGCGCAGGTGGCCATGGGGCAGCTGATCGATCGCTTCGAGCTCAAGCGCCTGATGATCGGCGTGGCGCTGGCGCAGATCCCGCTGCTCGCGCTTGCCGCCAACCTGCAGGGCTGGGCGATGCTCGGCGCGGCGGTGCTGATGATGCTGGCGGTGTTCGGCCAGATCCCGCTGAACGACGCCATCGTCGGCAGGTACTGCGCCGACGAGTTCCGCGCGCGCGTGCTCGCGGTGCGTTACGTCGTCTCGCTGGGCGTGGCGGCGGTGGCCGTGCCGCTGATCGCGGTCCTGCATCGCACCGAGGGCGGCTTCGGCAACGTCTTTCTCGTGCTCTCGGTCCTGGCGGCCGGCATGCTCGCGGCGAGCGCATTCTTCCCGTCGCGCGACGCGCTCGCCTCCAGCCGGCTGCGCGCCGCGCAGCCGGTCGCGACCGCCTAGGCCGCCTTCTTGTAGGTGTCGAGGGCGATGCGCTCGCGCGCGAGCGCCGCCGCCACCGGCGGCGCCTGCACGACGCGCTCGATGTAGGCCTTGAGCACGGGGAGCGAATCCGGATCGATGCCGGCGTAGCCGCCCCAGCGCAGCAGCGTGAAGCAGTAGGCGTCGTGGAACGACACCTGGTCGCCGAACCAGTACGGTCCGGCGGCCTTGCTCCATTCCTGGATGCGCTCCAGGTGCGCGCGGAACTGGCCCGGCGCGACGCGCTTCAGCTCGGCCTGCGCGACCTCCGACTCGGCGAAGGCGCTGCTGCGGAACCAGCGCGTGAAGGTCGGGTGCACGGTGTTGTTCATCCACGCGAGCTGCGACAGCGCCTGCGCGCGCTGCCAGGAATCGGTTGGCAGCAGCCCCACCTTCGGGAAGCTGCGATCGAGGTAGTCGCAGATGGCGACGATCTGGCTGAGCGGCTTGCCGTCCACCACCAGCACCGGCACCTGGCCGTTGGGGTTCATCGCCAGGTACTCGGGCGTCTTGTTCTCGTTCTTGTGCAGCTTGACGAGATGGGGCTTGAAGTCCTGGCCGGTGGCGGCCTTGACCGCCTCGAGCCCTACGTGCGGCACGAACGAGCAGGCCCCGGGGGCGAAATACAGTTCGATCATTGCGCTTTCCTCCTAGGCGTAGGCCGAAGGCTGCGGCGCCGTGCGCCGCAGCCGCTCGCGGCCGGTGAAGGCAAGGTAGTGCCGGCCGCTCGCGCGGCCGAGCATGGTGATGCCGACTTTCTGCGCGATGGCGTGGCCCATCTGCGTCAGGCCCGAGCGCGAGACGAGGAACGGGATGCGCATCTGCGCGCACTTGATCACCATCTCGCTGGTCAGCCGGCCGGTGGTGTAGAACACCTTGTCCGAGCCGTCGATCGCCTGCAGCCACATGAAGCCGGCGATCGCGTCCACGGCGTTGTGGCGGCCGACGTCCTCGACGAACATGAGGATCTCGCCGTCGCGCGTGGCGAGCGCGCAGCCGTGCACCGCGCCCGCCTGCTTGTAGATGGTCTCGTACTTGCGCACCTTGTCGATCAGCACGAAGAGCTGCTCGTCGGCGAGCGTGACGTCGGTACGCAGCCTGACCTGGTCGATCTGCGCCATCAGGTCGCCATACACCGTGCCCTGTCCGCAGCCGCTGGTGACCGTACGCCGGCCCATCTTCTTCTTCAGCCCCTTCACGCCCTTGCGCGTGGTGATGGCGCAGGACTCGGTCTCCCAGTCGACCTGTACGGCGGCGATCTCCTCGACCGCGCCGACGATGTTCTGGTTCCTGAGGTAGCCGATGGCGAGCGCCTCGGGCGCGTGGCCGAGCGTCATCAGCGTCACCAGCTCCTTCTTGTCCAGGTACAGGGTGAGCGGATGCTCGCCCGCGACCGACGTCGGCACCATTTCGCCGCGCTCGTTGAAGGCCTCGACCTCGAAGGTGGCCGGCTTGGCCGCGTCGGTCAGGTCAGGACGGTGGGGCTTCTTAGCCACCGATGTAGGACATCTCGACTTTGCGCGCCTTCGCGGTCTCGGCGGTGCGGATCTCCGAGTAGCGGTCGCCGCGCGCGCGCCACACGGCGGCGATCTCGTTCACGATCTCCGCGTCCGAGCCGCCGCGGCGCAGCAGCCATTTCAGGTCGTGGCCCTGCTCGGCGAACAGGCAGGTGTAGAGCGCACCTTCCGCCGACAGGCGCAGGCGGTTGCAGCTCGCGCAGAACGCCTGCGTCACCGACGAGATGACGCCGATCTCGCCGGCGCCGTCGCGGTAGCGCCAGCGCTCGGCGACCTCGCCCGCATAGTTGGGATCGACCGGCTCGAGCGGGTGGCGCGCGCCGATCATCTGCACGATGTCTGCCGAAGGCACGACGTCGTCCATGCGCCAGCCGTTGGTGCTGCCGACGTCCATGTACTCGATGAAGCGCACGATGTGGCCGGTGCCGCGCCAGCGCTCGGCCATGGCGAGGACGTGGCCGTCGTTCGCGCCCCGCTTCACCACCATGTTGATCTTCACCGGCGCCATGCCGGCGGCGGCGGCGGCGTCGATGCCCTCGATCACCCGCGCCACGGGGAAATCAGCGTCGTTGACGGCGCGGAAGGTGGCGTCGTCGAGCGAGTCGAGGCTCACGGTGATGCGCTGCAGGCCCGCCTTCGCCAGGGCAGGAGCCTGCTTCGCCAGCAGTGAGCCGTTGGTGGTGAGCGTCAGGTCGAGCCCCGGGATGTCGGCGAGCATCGCCACCAGCCGGTGCAGCTCGCGCCGCACCAGCGGCTCGCCGCCGGTGATGCGCACCTTCTTCACGCCGAGCCCGGCGAACACGCGCGCCAACCGCGCGATCTCCTCGAAGCTGAGAATCTCCCCGTGCGGCAGGAATTTGAAGTCCCGGTCGAACGTTTCCCGCGGCATGCAGTACACGCAGCGGAAGTTGCAGCGGTCGGTGACCGAGATGCGCAGGTCGCGCAGGCCCCGCCCCAACGTATCCGCCAGCGGCCGGCCGTCGTAGGCATCGGCCGGCACGTGCGCCGTACGGATGGGAAAAACCT
>JAOUGZ010000224.1 GCA_029865405.1 Betaproteobacteria bacterium | reverse complement strand
TCATCCGCTCGCCGGCGTGCTCTCGGCCTACGGCATGGGGCTCGCCGACCAGGTGGAGATGCGGGAGAAGGCGGTCGAAGCGAAGCTCGGGTCCGCATCCCTGGATGCGGAACTCGCCTCCCTCGCACGCGCCGCCACCGAGGAACTGATCCTTCAGGGCGTCGATGCCGCCCGCATCCGCGTTCTGCGCCGCGTTCACCTCAAGTACGAAGGCACGGATACGGCGTTGATCGTGCCCTTTGGCCCGCTGCAGGACATGACGTCGGCGTTCGAGGCGGCGTATCGGAAACAGTTCTCCTTCCTCATGAGGGGCAAACAGCTGATCGTCGAAGCGGTATCGGTCGAAGCGCTGTCGGCGGGGGAAAGCTTTCGCCCCGTTTCCGGAGGAAAAAGCGGAAACGGGGCGATCGAAGAAACCCGTGTCCGCATGTTCACCGGCGGGCGCTGGCACGAAACGCCCCTTTATCGTAGGGAAAAGCTCTCGCCCGGCAACCAGGTCCCGGGCCCCGCCATCATCGCCGAGGCGAACGCCACCACGGTGGTCGAGCCCGGCTGGCGCGCCGAGGTGACGAAGCTCGATCACCTCGTGCTCGAGCGCGTGGTGCCGCGCGAGAAGCGCGTCGCGCTCGGCACCGAGGCCGATCCGGTGATGCTGGAGATCTTCAACAACCTGTACATGTCGATCGCCGAGCAGATGGGCCTCAGGCTGCAGAACACGGCCTACTCGGTGAACATCAAGGAGCGGCTCGACTTCTCCTGCGCCCTGTTCGACGCCGAGGGCAGCCTGATCGCCAACGCGCCGCACATGCCGGTGCACCTCGGGTCGATGGGCGAGTCGATCAAGACCGTGATCCGCGAGAACGCCGGGCAGATGAAGCCCGGAAACGTGTATGTATTGAATGCGCCCTACAACGGCGGCACGCACCTGCCCGACGTCACGGTGATCACGCCGGTATTCGACGAGAAGGGCAGGGAGATCCTGTTCTACGTCGGCTCGCGCGGCCATCACGCGGACATCGGCGGCATCACGCCGGGCTCGATGCCGCCCGACTCGAAGACGGTGGAGGAGGAGGGGGTGCTGATCGACAACTTCCTCCTCGTCGAGGAGGGGCGCTTCCGGGAAAAGGAGACCATCGCGCTCCTGGGCTCGGGCAAGTACCCGGTGCGCAACGTGCAGCAGAACCTCGCCGACCTTCAGGCGCAGATCGCCGCCAACGAGAAGGGTGTGCAGGCGCTGCGCGAGATGGTGGTGCACTTCGGCCTCGACGTGGTGCGCGCCTACATGCGCCACGTGCAGGCGAACGCCGAGGAGTCGGTGCGCCGCGTGATCGGCGTGCTGAAGGACGGCGCATTCGAGCTGTCGCTCGACAACGGCGCGAAGATCTGCGTGAAGATCGCGATCGGCGCCGACCGGCGCAGCGCGGTGATCGACTTCGCCGGCACCACCGCGCAGCTGCCGAACAACTTCAACGCGCCCGCGGCGGTGAGCATGGCGGCGGTGCTGTATGTCTTCCGCACGCTGGTGAACGACGAGATCCCCCTCAATGCCGGCTGCCTGAAGCCGCTGGACGTGCGCATCCCCGCAGGCTCGATGCTCAATCCGCGCTATCCGGCCGCCGTCGTCGCCGGCAACGTCGAGACCTCGCAGTGCGTCACCGACGCGCTCTATGGCGCGCTCGGGATAATGGCCGCCGCGCAGGGCACGATGAACAACTTCACGTTCGGCAACGAGCGCTACCAGTACTACGAGACCGTCGCGGGAGGCTCGGGGGCGGGACCGGATTTCGACGGCACGGACGTGGTGCAGACGCACATGACGAACTCGCGGCTCACGGACCCCGAGGTGCTGGAATGGCGCTTCCCGGTACTGCTCGAGAGTTTCGAGATCCGCGGCGGCTCGGGCGGCGCGGGTCGCCATCGGGGCGGTCACGGCGCCGTGCGCCGCGTGCGCTTTCTCGAGCCGATGACCGCGGCGATCCTCTCGAATCACCGGCGCGTGCCCCCGCACGGCATGGCCGGAGGCGCGCCCGGGGCGCCGGGGCGAAACTATGTCCTGCGCGCCGACGGCAGCCGCGTCGCGCTGGGGCCCACCGACCGCACGGAGATGGCGGCGGGCGACGTCTTCGTCGTCGAGACCCCCGGCGGGGGCGGGTACGGCGCGTAAGCGACTGCTTATAATACGGCGCTGTTCCGGATGCCGATGTGATGAATCTCACCGCGATCTATTCGAAGACTGGCAAGGGCGTGCAGGAGGCCTCCGGCAAGACCAGCGTGCTGTCGCGTGGCGACCGCGCCATCCTCGCGGCGATCGACGGCAAGATGTCCCTGCAGCAGCTCTCGGCGAAGTTCGATCGCCGCGCCGACGAGTCGTTCTTCGCCCTGATCCGCAAGATGGACGCCGACGGCTTCATCCGCGAAGTGTCCCCGGGCACGGTGCAGCGCGGCGCCGCCAACGCGCCCCGCACGGTGCCGCCGAAGCCGACGCCCAAGCCGGCCGGCGGGGGCGGGGTGGAGGACCTCGACTTCACGCAGATCTTCAGCGCGCCGCCGAAGGTCGATCGCCCGTCGGTGGCGCCCCCCATCTCGAAGGACCCCATGGTGGCGGCGCGTGAAGCGGCCGAACAGCGCGCGCGCGCCGAGCGCGAGGCGAAAGCCAGGGCGGATGCCGCTGCCAGGGCGAACATCGACAGCACGCAGAAGATGCGTCTCGACGCCGAGGCGCGCGCCAAGGCCGATCGCGAAGCCGTGATGGCGGCCGCCGCCGAGGGCAAGACGCGCGCCGAGATCGAGGCGCGCAGGCGCGCCGAGGCCGAAGCCAGGACGAAGGCGGAAGCGGACGCGAAGGCGCGGGCCGAAGCGGCTGCTCGCGCCAAGGTGGAGATCGAGCGCCAGGCTCAAGAGCGGGCCCAGCGCGAGGCGCTCGAGGCCAAGAACCGCGCCGAACGCGAGGCGCGCGAGAAGATCGAGGGCGCCGAGCGTTTGCGCCGCGACGCGGCGGAACGGGCGCGCCGCGAAGCCGAGGAGCTCAGGTTCAAGGTCGAGGAAGAGCGCCGGGCGCGGGAAGAAGCGGAGCGCCGGGCGCGCGAAGAGGCCGAGCGCACGAAGCGCGAAGAAGCCGAGCGGGCGCGGCGCGAGGAGGAAGAGCGCAAGGCGCGCGCCGAGGCCGAGGAGCTGCGCAAGAAGCTCGAAGAGGAACGCAAGGCGCGCGAGGAGGCCGAGCGCCGGGCGCAGGAAGAGCGGGCGCGGCGCGACCAGGTGCGCGCGGAAGAGGAACGCAAGGCGCGCGAGGCGTACGAGCGCGAGGAGGCCGCGCGGCGCGCGGCGGAGGAAGCCGAGCGCGCGGCACGCGACGCCGAGGAGCGCAAGGAGGCCGAGGAGCACCAGCGCCAGATCCGCCTCGCGCGCGAGGCCGAGGACAAGAAGCGCCGCGACGCCGACGCGCGCAGGAAGAAGGAGGAAGAAGCGAAGCGCTGGGAGGTCGAAGAGGCGCGGCGCAAGTCCGACGACGCCTACCGCGTGCGCGCCGAGCAGGAGGACAAGGACCGTGCCGAGCGCGAAGCGGTCGAGGCCGCGGAGCGCGCCGAAGCCGAGAAAAGGGCCGCGCAGGAGGCCGACGCCCTGGCGGGGTCGCTGCTCGCCGACCTGGACTCGTTCTCGAGCCGCCAGGACGAGGAAAGGAAGGCGAAGGAGGAGGAGGACCGGAAGGAGCGCGCCGAGGCCGAGCGCCGGGCGAAAGAGGAGCAGGCGCAGCGCGAGCGCGAGGAGGCCGAGCGCAAGGCGCGCAAGGCCGAGGAGCGCCGCCGCCGCGAGGAGGAGGAGCAGCGCCAGCGCGAGGAGGACGAGAAGCGCCAGCGCGAGGAGGAAGCGCGCAAGACGGAGGCGGAGGCCGAGCGCAAGCGCAAGGAGCGCGAGCTGGCGGCGCGCAACAAGGAAGTCACCGACGTTCCCATTTCGAGCGCCGACCTCGACCGCGGCGACGTGGAGGACGACGAGCGCAAGCTCACGCCCGAGGCGCGCAAGGCGCTGCGCGACCGCGAGCGCGAAGTGGCGCGCGCGCGCAGCCGCGGCGACGTGTCCGGCAAGAAGGCGGCGGCGGCCTACAAGCGCAAGCAGCCGGTGCGCTGGGGCAAGCCCGTCGCCATCTTCTTCTTCCTCACGCTGCTGATCGGGGCGGGCGTGGCGAATTTCGTGCCGCTCGACACCGCCCAGTACGAGAGGGCGGCGACCGAGGCGGTGGGCGTACCGGTGAAGATCGGCAGCGCGCGCATGTGGGTGCTGACGGGGGTACAGCTGCGCTTCGAGCGCGTCACGGTGGGCGACGCGGTGAAGATCGCCGAAGTGCGCGCCGTGCCGGAGCTGGCGTCCCTGCTCGGCGACGACAAGGTGTTCAGGCGCCTCGAGCTCGACAAGGCGGTGGTGCAGCAGGCGGCGCTCGGCGAGGTGCTCTTCGGCAGCATGAAGCAGGGGCGGCTGCAGGTGGCGCGCGTGGTGGCGAAGGACGTGCGTCTCGAGGGGCCGCTCGCGCTGCCGGCGATGGACATCGACGCCGGTGTCGGCAGCGGCGGCGGGATCGCCTCGGTGAAGCTTTCCGGCGAGCGCATCAACGGCCTGGTTACGTCGCGCGAGCAGGGCCTCGGCTTCGAGGTGACGATAGGCAGCTTCAGCGTGCCGTTCGTCGACAAGCTCTCGCTCGTGGAGTTCGGCATGAAGGGCACCGCCGACCGCTCGGGCATGACGCTCAGCGAATTCGACGGGCGCCTGTACGACGGCACGGTGGTGGGCAAGGCGCGCGTCGAGTGGGGCGCGCAGTGGAGCGTGCAGGGCGAGATCCAGGGCCGCACCATGAACGCGGCGGTGTTCTCGCCGCAGATGGTGTCCGAGGGCCGCTTCGACGGCAAGGGCCGCTTCGCGATGAGCGGGCCGGAGCCGGCGAAGCTCTACGAGTCGGCGCGCCTGGACGGCGAATTCACCGTCACCAAGGGCGCGCTCGGCAGCTTCGACCTGTCGCGGGCGCTGCAGTCGGCGAGCGCGCAGGCGAGCGGGCGCACGCCGTTCTCCGAACTGGAAGGCCGGGCGTCGCTGGCCGGCAGCGCGCTTGCCCTGCGCGACCTGAAGCTCACCGCCGGCCTGCTCAACGCCCGGGGCACGCTCGACGTGGACCCGAAGGGCGGGCTGTCGGGACGCGTCGACGCCGAGTTGCGCACGCTGCGCGGTACCTTCTACATCGGCGGCAAGCTCAGCGACCCGCAGCTGCGGCGGTGACGGTCCTTCAGTTCCGGGGCGCGCGCGCGCTTTCGGATTTCCGGCTCGCCAAGCTTCTTGCGCATGTGCAGCGCATGCAACC
>JAOUGZ010000223.1 GCA_029865405.1 Betaproteobacteria bacterium | reverse complement strand
GAAAAGAAAGACGGGAAATAGAACCGAGGTCATACCAGCCTTATGTGGGGTAGGCGTGCCAAGCAGGCCGTAAATATCCGTTGCGCCACGGCCGCGCCGTGCGATCGATGGCGTGGGGAGTTGGTGATGCTGTGAAAATTGCCGTTGCGTGGCGCTGTGACGTTTGGGTGGTGCGGCGATGTGAGGGTGAAGCGCATGTCTGCGGCCTAAACTGGCATTCAGCGGCGGGGGCGAGAAAGAGCGCAGCGACCGACGCGCCCGGAATCTTCCCCCGGTTTTGTTGACACCCGGTTCATCGAGCCTGCCGTTCAAACGTCGCAGGCGACACGTAGTCCAAAGACGAGTGAAGTCTATCGCGGTTGTAAAAGGGCAAATAGCTTTGCAGCACAGCGCGGACTTCTCTGTCATCGTTGAAGCGGTAGCCATGGAACACTTCCGATTTCATCGAATGGAAGAAGGACTCGATGAAGGCATTGTCGGTGACCTTGCCGGGGCGGTTCATGCTCTGAGTGAAGCCTAGCTCAGCGATTCGGTCCTTGAAAGCGCCTGCGGCGTACTCGATGCCCCGATCGGTGTGGAACACGACTCCTGAAGCCGGCCGGCGGCTACCCACGGCGTGGTTGAGCGCTGCGAGGGTGAGCTTCACGTCTTTCCTGGGCCCGTAGCTCCAGCCCACAACGCGGCGGCTGTACTTGTCCATCACCACCGCGAGGTAACGGTAGATCCCAGCCACCTTCAAATACGTGATGTCGCCCACCCAGACCTGGTCGGGAGTCTTCAGCTCGAGATCGAGCTGCTGGTTGGGGATGCTGCCGTAGTAGCGCTGCAGGCTGGGATTTGTGTAGCGGATAGTGGCCACCCGTGCCTTGATCCCGTGCGCGCGCATCAGGCGCGCCACCCGATGCTTACCCACGCAATGGCCCTTGCGCCGGAGCGTCTGGTGCACACGGGGACTGCCGTAGGTCCCACGGCTTTCGAGGTGAACTGCTCGAATCTGATCCGCGAGCGCCTCGTTCTGGCGCTCACGCTCGCCTGTTTCCTCCACAACGACAGCATGAACGGATGAACGTCCAGCGCCGCCGCCACATCCCGAATCAGCACACCGGGCAGGCCGCTCAACTTCACCGCAGTCGCCTTGAATCGCTCTCCGTATTTCGCAATCTTTCGCGGTCCAGCTTTTGCCACAACACACCTCCGAGCTGTTAGCCCGAGGTGTCAACTAAATCGAGGGAAGCTTGCCGTCCGACTGCAACGGCGGGTTCGGCAGCGACCACGGTTCGGTCACGCGAGGGATCGCTTCATCAAGGCATCCGAATAGTACTCGACCTTGGCGTAGGGCAGCTCCTCCCGCACCGCCGCGCAGATCTTTTCACCCTCTAGGTCAAGGCGCGCGACTTGGTCGGCGTCATTGTATCCAGCATAGTGCGCCGCCGCGTACTCGCGGACCCACGCCGCCAGACGTGACGAGAGGTTCGATGAAAGGCCGAGATCCGAGGGCGACAAATAGCCTCCCTCGATAGAGTCCCGGATTCCCGTGCCAGCGAACATGCCATCCACAGTCAAATACCTCATTGATGTCCACCATAACGGCGCTGGTCTGCCGAACGTGCCCGGTAACCGGCGCGCGCAGCGGGGGCGACAGCATGCGCCGGCACGTCGCGCGCGTCCGCGTTGACCGGGGGGTTAGGCGTTTCTTGATATCCCATGTGCGGTGAGGAGGGCGAGGACGAATGCGATCAGCAGCGCAGCGGCGTGAACAAGCCCGAAGCGTTCGAGGTTGCCGTCGAGAGTGCCGTAGAGACGTCGAGCGACAAGCAGCAGGATGACGGAGAAACCCCACGCTCCGACAGAAAAGAGAATGGGGGTGTCGGTAAGGTAGCCAAGGCCAAAGACGGTGATCGCTAGGCCGATGCTCAATGACACGCTGAGCCAGGGCTCGCGGCCTTTGCAGACGTGCATCGCGGGCATTGAGTAGATGCCGCCCATGAGCAGACCGACGACCGGAACTCCGATGCCGAGAGCGGCGACGTTCTCAAACACCTTGTTAGCCTTCGATTCGGTGTGGCGCATCGAAACGCCTAAACAGAATGGCTTAACGCGAAGAGGCGGCCTGCCTCCGGCGTATCGTGGGTTGCGTGCTTAGGGCACGTAGAGCCACCTGTTGAGCACGAAGGCATCAACAACCAATCGAGGAGGCAGGCCATGGGAAAGGATAGCACCGCGGTTGTGGGGTTGGACATGCACAAGGAGTCGGTGGATATCGCGATTGCGGATGGGAGAGAAGCGCGGCTGTTCGGGCGTGTGGGTGGAGAGGCGGCGGCGGTGGATCGGGCGGTGAGGAGGATCCGCGCGGCGCATCGGAATCCGCTGTTTGTGTACGAGGCAGGGCCCTGCGGGTTCTGGTTGTACCGAAGGCTGCGGGCGCAGGGCTTGAGGTGCATGGTGGTCTCGCCCTCGATGACGCCGCGGCGAAGCGGGGATCGGGTCAAGACCGACAGGAGGGACGCGCTGATGCTGGCGCGCCTTGCGCGGGCCGGGGAGCTGGCGCCGATCTACGTGCCCGACGCGCACGATGAGGCGGTGCGCGACCTGGTGCGGACCCGGGAGGATGCGGTGTGCATGCAGCGCCAGGCGCGGCAGCGGTTGCAGGCACTGCTGCTGAGGAACGAGATCCGCTACGTAGGAAGGAGTGCCTGGACGCAGGCGCACCGGCGCTGGATCGCGCACCTGAAGCTGCCCGATCCGGCGCAGCAGATTGCGTTCGAGGAGTACGTGCAGGCGGTGCAAGAGGCGGGTGCGCGTCTTGAGCGGCTGAAGGGGGCGATTGCGGCGCAGCTCGAGCACTGGCGCTGGCGGCCGGTGATCGAGGCGCTGCAGGCGCTGCGCGGGGTCTCGGCGATCCATGGGGTGAGGATCGTGGCGGAGCTGGGGGACCTGTCGCGGTTTGAATCCCCGAGGAAGCTCATGGGCTACCTGGGGCTCACCCCAAGCGAAGATTCTTCGGGCAAGCGCCGCCGTCAGGGCGGCATCACCAAGGCGGGCAACTCCTCGGCGCGGCGCGCGTTCATCGAGGCGGCTTGGGCGTACGCGCACCCGGCGCGCGTGTCCTGGGTGATCGCGCGCCGGCATACCGGGCTTGCCAAGGGCGTGACCGATCTTGCCTGGAAGGCGCAGCTGCGCCTGTGCGCGAGGTTCAGGCGCCTGGCGGCGCGGCGCCTTCCACGCAACAAGGTGGTGGTGGCGATTGCGCGCGAGCTCTCGGGCTTCGTCTGGGCGATCGCGCGGCAGGTGAAGCCGACCGCCTGAGACTCGAGTACCGCTCGAGCTACCCAGGAGGCCTTAGCGCACACCTGACCCTAGCCCCGATCGGCAACGCGGCGCGGCCACGGCTGGAGAACCCTCGTCGAAACGTTATTGATCCGGCCTCACCGCCGGCACCTCAGCCCCTAGAGCGAGGCAGCTCCGTGACGCACCACAGTCTTGCGCTACCCAACGCGCGCATATCAGCGTGATCGACCGTCGTCACCAGGCCCCGCCGCGTTGCCCATCGCGCGTTATGTACATCGAATTCATTGCCGGAAATGCAGAGAACTTCACTCGCCTCTTGACAGCGTTTAGCCATATCAACGTCCGCGTTTTGCCGCGCCGCGCTGAGCGCGAAGCGGCGAGGTGTAGGCGTCGGTCAACAACGCGCTGTTAGACAGCAGCTGACAACGTCGCATAGCCGTCCTTGGTGCGCTCAAGCTTCCGAAGACTTGTCAGAAAGCGATCCAGCTCTGCGGCCTCAAACGAAAACGAGAAAGTGGCTGAAGCCTCGGAGCGCATTTGCGCATCATCCTCGATAGCTATCGTCAGCGCCGCATGCCCAGCCCCATCTTGGCAATGGAATGCTAGCTGCACAAAGCCACCGGCGTACCCACTCCCGCGAGCACCGAATTCGTATGACCTACGGTCACTGGCGCTAGACGGGAAACCCGTCATGGCACTAGCAAACGCACTCAGTTCCGTAAGCCCAGCAAATATCCGAGCCGACCCGGAGAAGCGGTCGCTGGATGCGGCGATATTGATACCCAGATAGTCGTCGTCGACATCCACTACGCGAATCTCGAGCCCAGGCGCCATGGGGTAGCTGCTGTCTAACGTGCAAGCTCAGCCGCGCGCGGTGGCCGCAGGCCGCAGCGCGTCGCCTGCAGCGAAAGGTTAGGCCTCGCACTATTCAGAGTGCCAGCGCGAGAAGGCTGGTTGGTATTCACGTCCGGCTCTTTCTGTTGGCGTCCCACCATTGCGGCAAGTCCGGATTTACTCGCTGCCACAACACACCGTGGTACGACGGCCGAAGCACTTGAACCACTGCAAGGATGACCGTCACGGCCAACATGGCGGAGAGCGTGTAGCTCCACGGCGGAAAACCGACGAGGATAGTACTCGCGGCAAGGACGACGAAGAGTGCCGCCCATAGGAGTTCGAGTGGCCGACTCATTCGCAGCACATTGCAGAACAGAAAGAAGTGAGCGAGTGTGAAGAGGAGCGCGAGAGCGAACGACTTATCGACGCGAGCTAGCAAGACCGAGGCAAGAATACCCGACATCAAGACTCCGACATCGATCTCGGAAAGGCGAAAACCAGGTCGAAAGTCCACGGCGTCCTCCATTCGCGAGGCCTAACGAATGAAAGGGACTTCCCCTGCTCGAGAGCGGGCGATACCCGCGCGGCATCGAAGTGCCAAGATTGAGGTTCGGTTCTTCAATCTAAATTCGAGAGGGGAAGTCATGGAGAAGATTACTACTGTGGGAATCGATCTGGCAAAGAGCGTGTTCTCGCTGCACGGGGTGGATGAGGCGGGGCGCGTGGTGCTCAAACGAACGGTGCGCCGTGATCAGCTGCTTGAGGTGGTGGCGGGCTTATCGCCGTGTCTGATCGGCATGGAAGCCTGCAGCGGTGCGCACGAGTGGGGCCGGCGGTTCCAGGAGTTCGGGCACACGGTGCGGCTGATGGCGCCCAAGTTCGTGGCCCCCTACAGGAAGAGCGGCAAGAACGACGGCAACGATGCCGAGGCGATCTGCGAGGCGGCGACGCGCCCGAGCATGAGGTTTGTGCCGGTGAAGTCGGCCGAGCAGCAGGCGCTCTTGGCGATGCACCGGGTCAGGCAGGGGTTCGTGGTGGAGAGGACGGCAACCATCAACCGGCTGCGGGGGCTGATGTCGGAGTTCGGGGTGGTGCTGCCGCTGCGCCCGGTCACCGTGCGCCGCCAGGCGGCAGCGGCGGCGGAGAGCCTGCCCGAGCTCGCGCGGCGCGCGATCGGGGATCTGCTCGATGAGTTGCGCGTGCTCGATGAGCGTATCGGCGGC
>JAOUGZ010000222.1 GCA_029865405.1 Betaproteobacteria bacterium | reverse complement strand
TGCGCGTGAAATCGGCCGACCCGTTCACCCACCCTGAGATCAAGCTGAATTACCTGCAGGCGCCGGAGGACCGCAAGGTCGCCGCCGACGCGATGCGCGCCACGCGGCGCATCATGGCGGCAAAGGCGCTGGCGAAGTACCGGCCGGAGGAATTCAGGCCCGGCGTGGCGGTGCAGGCGCAGGAAGCGCTCGAGAAAGCGGCCGGCGAGCTCGGCACCACCATCTTCCACCCCGTCGGCACCTGCGCCATGGGCAGCGTGGTGGACGAGCGGCTGCGCGTGCATGGGGTCGGGCGACTGCGCGTCATCGACGCATCGATCATGCCGCGCATCACCTCCGGAAACACCAACGCCCCGACCACGCTGATCGCCGAGAGGGGCGCGCGCATGCTGCTGGAAGACGCTTAGGCGGCATTCAGCGTCCAGTCGAAATCGGCGTAGCGCAGGCGCAGGCCCAGGCCATGTTCCTCGACGGCCGCCGCGATGTCGTCGCCCTGGACGTGCGCCAGGATGAATTCGAGCACGCCGCGCTTGCCGCCGAAGTCCGCCGCATACCAGTCGAAGAGCTTCGGTACGATGAGCGTGGCGCGGTCCGCCGCGAGGCGCACGTGCGCCGCGAGGTAGGCGCCGCTGGCCCGTTCCAGCGAGGACGCCAGGGTCTCGGCGCCGTACGCCGCGGGCGGCGGCGATGAGCGGCAGGCCGAGTACATGGCGAAGTGCACGCGCTCGTCGAACATGTACGGGGCGAGCGCATAACGCGGCTCGTCACGGCGCAACGGCTTCGCGCCGAACGCGAGGCGCGGCGCGTTGATGCGCAGCAGCCCGTGCTCGATCTCGTCCAGCGAGAACACATGCCCGCCGAGCATGTACTGCGAGGCCGTGAAGAAGTCGGCGACCTTGCGCACCCCGGCGAACGCCCGCCGCGCGATGACCGCGTGCAGCACGAGCGCGTTGTAGACGTTCAGCCAGAACGCCAGGCGCAGGCCGATGCGCAGGGCGGCGCAATCGAAGTCGGCGAGCGCGCGGGCGGCGACGCGCAGCTCCGAGAATTCCGGCGACTCCGCGAAGCGCGCGTAGTCGAAGGCGTGACGCGCGGCGTCGTAGTGCGCCGCGCAAGCCGCGTGCAGCGCCCCGGCCAGCAGCACCGGCGCCTCGCCCGAGGGCGCGCGCGAGTACTGCTCGATCGGGTTGAGCACCGGCATGCAGCGCCGCCGCCTTTCGGCTAGGGAAGGTCCTCTTCGTCCTCGTCCAGCGGCTCGGCCTGCCGCTGCGCCAGCGTGCGCAGCCGGAAGCGTCCCTGGTAGTCGAAGAGCCAGGTTTCCGTGAACACCACGCTGCGCGCGCCGTTCAGGAGCTTCAGCGACGGCCGCGGAAAAGGCTCGGCCTGGCGTACGGTCTGTTCGACCAACGTCTCTAGCCAAGGCGCATAGCCCGGCGCCCGGTAAAGCTCCAGCCTGCGCGCTTCGCCGAGGGCGTCGATTTCGGCGCGCACGACGACGACCGCGCGCAACGGGTTGGGCGGGGGCCCCTCGTAGACCAGTCCCGGATTGGCCGCGTGCAGCAGGCCGGCGAGCTCGTGCTGGTACTCCGGGAGCGTGGTGGAAACCGACGCGGGCGTCAGCGGCAGCAGCGCTTCGGGCATGCTGTGGTAGGACTTGGCCACTTTCGGCAACGCCCCGGGCGGCGTAGCGGCGCAGCCGGCGAGCAGGATGCAGAGCGCGGCCAACGCTTGAAAACGGCGATTGCCGCCCCCAGCTTCCGCTACCATTGCGCACCTGTTCGCAAGCTGCATGAGGAGACATCATAAATGAAGCGCGTTGTCCTGTTTCTGGCCACCAACATCGCGGTGCTGCTGCTGCTGTCGGTGGTCATCAGCCTGCTCGGCCTGGACCGGTGGCTCTCCGCCGAAGGCATCGACTACCGGGGCCTGCTCGCCTTCTCCGCGGTGATCGGCTTCGGCGGCGCGTTCATCTCGCTCGCCATGTCCAAGATGATGGCGAAGTGGTCGACCGGCGCGCGCGTCATCGACGGCACCGAGGGCACCACCGAGTACTGGCTGGTGCAGACGGTGAAGCAGCTTGCCGCCAAGTCCGGCATCGGCATGCCGGAAGTGGCGGTGTACGAGGGCGCCCCCAACGCCTTCGCCACCGGGGCGTTCCGCAATTCCTCGCTGGTCGCGGTGTCCACCGGCCTCGTGCAGTCGATGAGCAAGGAAGAGGTCGAGGCCGTGCTGGGCCACGAGATCGGCCACGTCGCCAACGGCGACATGGTCACCCTCACCCTGATCCAGGGCGTGGTCAACACCTTCGTGATCTTCCTGTCGCGCGTGGTCGCCTTCTTCGTCGACAAGGTGATCTTCCGCACCGAGCGCGGCGTCGGCCCGGGCTTCTACATCACCGCCATCGTGTTCCAGCTCCTGTTCGGCGTGCTCGCCTCGATCATCGTCGCCTGGTTCTCGCGCCAGCGCGAGTTCCGCGCCGATGCGGCCTCGGCCGACCTGCTCGGCAACCCGCGCCCGATGATGAACGCGCTCGCGCGTCTGGGCGGGCTCGAGCCCGGCGCGCTGCCGCAGTCGATGAAGGCCGCGGGCATCACCGACAAGCCCTCGGGCTTCGCCGCGCTGTTCTCGACGCACCCGCCGGTCGAGGAGCGCATCGCCGCGCTGCAGGCGCGATCCGCCGGGCAGGCGTAAGCCCGTTCCACGCTACCTGCTACGATTCCGGTCATGAAGATCGGAATCGTCGGCGTGAGCGGCTACGGCGGCAGCGAGCTGCTGCGCCTGGTCGCCGGCCACCCCGGATTCGAGCTCGCCTACGTCGGCGGCGAGTCCACCGCCGGCCAGGCGCTCGCGCAGCGCTTTCCGGCGCTCGCCGGCCACGCCGCCGGCAAGCTCGTCATCGAGCCCTTCGTGCCCGAGAAGATCGCGGGCATCGACCTGCTGTTCGTCTCGCTGCCCACGGGCAAGTCGCGCGAGCCGCTCGCCAAAGTGGCGCGGAGCATTAAGATCGTGGATGTGGGCGGCGACCATCGCTTCGTCGACGGCTGGACCTACGGCCTCACCGAGCTCCCCGGGCAGCGCGACAAGATCCGCGGCGCCGCGCGCATCGCCAACCCCGGCTGCTACCCGGCGGCGGCGCTGCTCGCGCTCGCGCCCCTGCTCAAGGAAGGCCTGATCGAGCCCGAGGGCATCGTCATCGACGCGAAGAGCGGGGTCACCGGCACCGGCCGCGGCGGCGCGAGCGACTTCGGCTACGCCGAGACCAACGAAGACCTGTTCGCCTACGGCCTGGAGGCGCATCCGCACGTGCCCGAAATCGAGCAGGCGCTGGCGCAGGTGGCCGGCAGGAAGGCCACGGTGGCCTTCACGCCGCACCTCGTGCCGATGACGCGCGGCATCCTCGCCACCTGCTACGCGCGCCCGCGCGGCGCCGCGGACGCCAAGCGCCTGCTCGCCGCGGCCGAGGCGAGCTACCGGGGCGAGCCGTTCATCAGGATCGTGCCTACTGAAAAGGGCCGCAGCGCGCACACCGGCTGGGCCACCGGCTCGAATCTCGCGTTCCTGTCCTACGCGGTCAACGCGCGCACCGGACTGGTGGTGGCGCTCGGCGCCATCGACAACCTGGGCAAGGGCGCCTCGGCGCAGGCCGTGCAGAACGCCAACCTGATGACCGGGCAGCCCGAGACCGCCGGCCTCGCCGGCCTGCCGCTCTGGCCTTAGACGACGCCACGTCGCGCCGCTGGGTCAACACCCTGCTGGCGTGGTATTTCGTCGCCGTCTGGGGCTCGGGCTACATCGCCACCAAGATCGGCATCCAGTACGCGGCGCCGTTCACGTTCCTGTCGCTGCGCTACGCCTTCGGCCTGCTGTGCCTCCTGCCGGTGCTCCTGCTGCTGCGCCCCGCGTGGCCGCGCGCGCCGCGCGAGCTGGCGCACGTCGTTGCCGCCGGCCTGCTGATGCACGGCATCCAGCTCTCGGGCAGCCACTACGCCCAGTACCTGGGGCTTTCGGCCGGCGTGGTGGCGCTGATCCTCGCGGTGCAGCCGCTGCTCACGGCGATGGTCGCCAAGCGCTGGATGCACGAGCGGCTCGCGCCGCGGCAGTGGACCGGCATCGCGCTCGGCCTCGCCGGGGTGCTGCTCGTCGTCTGGCACAAGATCGACGTGCGCGAGATGACGCTCGGCGCGCTCCTCGCCATCACGGTGTCGCTCGCCGGCGTGACCGCCGGCACGCTCTACCAGCGCGTGTTCTGCCCCACGGTCGACCTGTACAGCGCGGCCTGGATCCAGTTCGCGGCCTCGCTCCTGCTCCTTGCGCCGCTCGCCTTCGCCGTCGAGGGTGCGCGCGTGCAGTGGACCTGGGCGCTGTTCGGCGCGATCGCTTTTCTGGTGATCTTCGCCTCCATCTTCGCGGTGAACGCGCTGCACACGCTGATGCGGCGCGGCCAGGCGACCAAAGTGACGAGCATCCTCTACCTGACGCCGATCTTCGCCGTGGTGCTGGAGTACCTGCTGTTCGGCGTGGTGCCGAGCGGACTCACGTTCGCGGGCATCGCCGTCACCTGCCTGGGCGTGGCGATGGTGACCGCGCGCGCGCGGCGGCCGGCGGCGGCGTGACGCTGCGCCTCATCATCGTCCTCACCGTCCTCGCGCACGTCGGCTTCGTCGGCAGCCGCGTGACAGTGTCGCTGCACGCGATCGCGCTGGGCGCCTCGCCGCTCACCGTCGGCGTGCTGATGTCGCTGTACGCCGCGCTGCCGATGCTGCTCGCCGTGCACGCCGGGCGGCGCATCGACCGCGCCGGCGTGGCCGGGCCGCTCTTCGCCGGGCTGCTCGCGGTGTCGGCCGGCGTGCTGCTGCCGGCCGCCTGGCCGAGCCTCGGCGCGCTGTTCTTCGCCGCGACGCTGATCGGCACCGGATTCCTCTTCGTGCACGTGGCGCTGAACAACGTCGTCGGCGCGCTCGCCGCGCCGGAAGCGCGCGCCGTCAGCTTCGCCTGGCTGGCGCTCGGCTTCTCCGTCGGCGGCTTCTTCGGGCCGCTGGCCGCCGGCTTCGCCATCGACGGCCTCGGGCACCGCCTCGCCTTCCTCGTGCTCGCCGTCTTTCCGGGAATCGCCGCGGCGATCCTGTGGCAGCGCCGCCTGCGGCTGCCGGCGCACGCCGCGCCGAAGCCGGACGGCGGCGAGCGCAACCTCGCCGACCTCCTGCGGGACCCGCGCCTGCGCCAGGCGTTCATCGCCAGCGCCGTGCTCGCGATGGGCTGGGACCTCTACGCCTTCGTCGTGCCCATCTACGGCACGCGCATCGGCCTGTCGGCCTCGCTCATCGGCATCGTCATGGGCACCTTCTCCGCGGCTACGTTTGCCGTGCGCCTGGCGCT
>JAOUGZ010000221.1 GCA_029865405.1 Betaproteobacteria bacterium | reverse complement strand
TTCCTCGCGCAGCAGACGCGCATGGCGCAGTTCGAGCAGAAGCCCGGGCCCGAGCGGCGCCGCTGGACCGACGCCTGGGACGGCTATGCGGCGGCGCGCGCGCGGCTGCTGGGGTTTCTGGAGGAGCGGCGCATCGCCAACCCCGTCGTGCTGAGCGGCGACGCGCACCTTTTCAACGTCTCGGACCTGAAGCGCGACTTCGACGATGCGCGCTCGAGCGTGGTGGCGAGCGAGTTCCTCGGCACCTCGATCAGCTCGCAGGGCTGGCCCCAGCACCGGCTCGACGAGCTCCTGCCCGACAACCCGCACATGAAGCTGCTGGAGGGCCGCTACCGCGGTTACGTGCGCATGGACGTGACGGCGAAGGCGCTGCGCGCGGACCTGCGGGTGATGGAGACGGTGAAGGTCGCCGGCGCGCCGTGCTCGACACTCATGTCGTTCGAGGTGGCGGACGGCAAGGCCGGCGCGGAGCGCGCCTAGCGGCCGACGATCAGCAGCGCGAGGTAGGGCACGAGGTTGACGAGGAAGATGCCGAGCTTGTACAGGCCCATGCCGGCGTAGTGGAAGGCATCGAAGTGCGCCACCGGCAGGCGGAACCAGCGCGTGTGGAGCTTGCGCACCCAGTCGTGGGCGAAGACGTACATCAGGAACCACGCGACCAGTACGCCGTAGTTGATGTCGGTGCACCAGCCGAGGAAGGCGCGGGGCGTTTCCAGGGTCATGAGCGGGACTCCTTTGCTTTCGTGATGTCTGCACACAGCGACGTCATGCGGCGCTCCTCGGCCAGTTCGTACGCTGTCTTGTTCAGGAATCCCGGCGCACCGCTGCCGCGCAGCTCCAGATCCGCGCCGGCGCGCACGAGGGCACTGGCCACGGCTTCGTGACCAGCGACGATCGCGAGCATCAGGGCCGAGAGCCCGAACTTCGCCGTGACGTCCAGATTCGCACCGTGGCGCAGCAGCGCTTCTACCGCCACGAGGTGTCCGTGATGGGCGGCCAGCATGAGTGCGCTCTGGCCGTAGCGGTCCCGGGCGTCGACGTCGGCGCCACCTTGCAGCAGGGATTCCAAGGCGAGGACGTCGCCGGATATCGCCGCGCGCTCGACGTCAGGTCTCACTCCGCTCCTCCGCGCCGTCCGGTTCGTCCGACGCGGTACGACCTCGCCCGATGCGGGGAACGAACCAGGCGCAGATGATCGCTTCCGCGAGCATGCGGAAGAAATCCCGCCAGGACACCTCGGGCGAGGGATGCTGGTGCTGCCGGATGTCGGTCAGGTAAACCTCGAGCAGCTCTCTTGCAGACTCCACCAGAGGTTGGGGAACCATGACGGTCGGGACGTTCAGCAGGTCGATCTGCATGCCCGGGTACAGGCTTGGCGTAGCCCGCGTTGTGCACGTAGTACGGGATGTCGTGTGCCGCCAGGAGGCTTCGCACCATGGCGAACTCTATCAGGGTATGCGGGCGGTGGATGGCCTTCACTAGTGCCGGTGCTCCGGTCGTTAGGTCGGAGTGTCAACTAATTCGGGGGAAGCTTCGCATCCGCGTTGAGCGCCGGGTTAGCCGTGATCACTGCACGCGTCCTCCCGCCGCTCGCAGCAACTCGCCGATTCTTCTTTGTCCACGCTGCTCAGCATGTGCGAGCGGAGTGATGCCCTGTCTGTCCGCAAAGTTGACATCTGCGCGATGCGCAATCAACAGTCGAACGATTTCCGTGTGTCGCGGGCCTCCGTCTCCTAGGATTACCGCCTCAAGCAGCGCCGTCCAGCCCAGGCGGTTGATGTGGTTGACGTCGATTCCGGAGCCGAGCAGCACGCGCACCGTCTCCACATGACCATAGTGGCAGGCCGGGATCAACGCGGTGCCACCATAGCGATTGGTACTCTTGAGATCCGCGCCAGCCGCAAGCGCTAGGCGCACGATCTCGGTATGGCCTCTTGCCCCTGCGAGCAGAAACGCGCTGTCGTGGATTTCATCCTGCGCGTTGACGTCGGCGCCGCGTGCGATGAGCAACCGTGCGGCCTCGACATGACCGCCCTGAGTGGCCGCGAGCACCGCATTGCGGCCACGTGCATCTCGGGCGTTGACATGCGATCCGGCATCGAGCAGGCCTCGCAGCACTGCGACGTCTCCGCTTTCAGCGGCGTTGATCAGTGCGTCAGGCGAAGCAGCCGCGAGCAACGGCAGCAGTATCGCCAAGGTAAGCCAATGGCGGCGTTTCATGACGGTGGCCCGGCGTCCGTGAGTGCATCGCCATGCACCATGCGCTCGATCCGCGCCCAGCCTGCGGCGGCCTCACACATGCGGCACGGGCGCGAGGTGGACACCAGCACGCAGCCAGAGAGGTCCCGGCTGCGCAGGCGTCGTGCCGCGTCACGGATCGCCTCCATCTCGGCGTGTGCGGTGGGATCTCCCGCGGTCACCACCCGGCTCGGCGCTTCGCCGACGATGTGGGCGCCGCGTAACACCACCGCGCCATAGGCTTGGTCACCGGAGCGTACCGCTTCGTCGCGTAGCGCGCGTGCCCGCTGCATGGCCTGCTGCAGCGACGGTGACGCACCAGCCAATGATGGCAGAAGCAACGACAGCATGATCAGGCACTGGCGACGAGTAGGCATGGTCTACGTACCGGGCTGAACGAAAGCCTGAGCGGTCAGTCCACTTCGATCACAATCTTTCCGTTCGCTCTGTTCTCGTCCATCATGGCGTGGGCTTCACGAAGTTTCCCAAAATGGAAGCTCGGTCCAAGCTTGAGGATGAGCTCGTCGGACTCTACAAGAGACACGTACCGTTGAAGCTGCGCGCACGTGATATCGGATGCCTCGCCGCTGTATGAGGTCAGTTTCACGCCTGTCGGAACGTCGCCCATGGGGTGGAAATCCTGCAGGACCCAGCTTCCGCCGAGGATACCCGTCATACAGACGATGCCGCCCCGGCGCGCCGCCTGCAGAGAATCGAGCAAGGTTGTAGTGCCGATGAGCTCCAGGACTCGGTCATAACCATCCGGGTAGATGGCGCGGGCCTTGTCTGCTATCACTCCGTCGTCGACGATGACATGGGTGGCGCCAGCGGCATTGAGCTCGCCGGTCCTGGCCGGGTTTCGCGTGGTGGCGGTGACTTCGAGGCCTGCCGAGCGGGCCAGCGAGATGGCCGTAAAGCCGATGGACGAAGTCGCGCCTCGCACAAGAATGTTGTTCGCCCGCTCGATTTCCAGTCCTACGTGGAGTGAACCGTGAACAGTCTGAAGCATCTCGGGCAGAGCTGCGAGGCGCTTCCACTCCAATTGTGTCTGCACCGGAAATACATTCTTCTGCGGCACCAGCACGTATTCAGCGTAAGACCCGTCAAACTGCCGCCCCATTCCTCCCATCATCGCAACGACGCGCTGCCCAACCGGCAAGTTAGAACCGGGCGCGGCGACGACTTCACCGGCACATTCGATGCCAAGCACGCGCGGGAACTGTACCGAAGGCGATTCCCCGCGCCGCGTGAACCATTCTGAACGGTTGAGTCCGAAGGCTCGGTTTCTAATCAGGACCCATCCGTCCCGTGGCGACGGGCGCAGAATTTCCTTGAGCTCCAGCCTTTCCGGACCTCCGGGCTCGCTTATCACATAGGCCTGCATCGTGTCCGGCATCGAATTACGTTGCTTCAGTATCCGAAGCCATTCCCTGGCCGCCTAACGTGCCCGGTAACCGGCGCGCGCGACGCTGCGCGCGCAGATGGCGGCACGTCCGCGCGCGTCCGCGTTGACCGGGGGGTTAGATTGCATGCGCCTCACCCTGGACGAACTGCCAAGAACTGACACACGAAGCCCGCAGCGATCAGGGCGAGGCCGAGCCGCGAGAGACGAATGAAGATTTTCATCTTTGGCGTCACCATGGTCTCAACGTAGGCGCCGTCGTTCAAGATCTCCATCGGAGGGAGGCCGCAGAAGAAGACCAGCAGCACCCCAACAAACCCGAGGACCAAGCCGATGCTATTGAGGTTGCCCGCGAGAAGACTCTCAATTGCCGCCTCAAGCATTGCGCGGACCTTTGGACATGCAATCTAACGAATGAAAGGGACTTCCCCGTGCCGGTGACGGCATCGAGGTGCCAAGATTGAGATGTCGAGTTTCAATCTGATAACCGGAGGGGAAGTCATGGAGAAGATTACTACCGTGGGAATCGATCTGGCAAAGAGCGTGTTCTCGCTGCACGGCGTCGATGGTGCGGGCCGCGTGGTGCTGCGTCGCGCGGTACGGCGCGACCAGTTGGTGGAGGTGGTAGCGGGGTTATCGCCGTGTCTGATCGGGATGGAGGCCTGCAGCGGTGCGCACGAGTGGGGCCGGCGGTTCCAGGAGCACGGCCACACGGTGCGACTGATGGCACCGAAGTTCGTGGCCCCGTACAGGAAGAGCGGCAAGAATGACGGCAACGATGCCGAGGCGATCTGCGAGGCGGTGACGCGGCCGAGCATGCGCTTCGTGCCGGTGAAGTCGATCGAACAGCAGGCGCTGCTGACGCTGCACCGGGTCCGGCAGGGGTTCGTGGTGGAGAGGACGGCAACGATCAACCGGCTGCGGGGCTTGCTCACCGAGTTCGGCGTGGTGCTGCCGCTGCGCTCGATCACCGTGCGCCGCCAAGCGGCAGCGGCGGCCGAGAGCCTGCCCGATCTCGCGCGGCGTGCGATTGGAGATCTGCTCGAGCAGCTGCGAGTACTGGATGAGCGCATCGACGCCTATGATCGGGAGATCCAGGCTCAGGCGAAGATGTGCGAGCCGGCCCAGCGCCTGATGAAGATCCGCGGCATCGGGCCGACCACGGCGCTGGCCATCGTGGCCACCGTGGGCAATGCCCGGGAGTTCAAGAACGGCCGGCAGTTCGCCGCCTGGATCGGCCTGGTGCCGGGTCAATACTCCACCGGAGGAAAGACCCGCCTCGGGCACATCAGCAAGCGGGGTGATGCGTACCTGCGCCACCTGCTGGTACTGGGTGCGCGCTCGGTGCTGCACACAGCCGCGGCGCACCTGGACCCGGTCTCGCGCTGGGCGCTCGAGCTGCGGCCGCGCCGCGGCTACTACCGAACTCTGGTCGCGATCGCCAACAAGAACGCGCGCATCGCCTGGGCACTGCTCGCCAAGAACGAAGCACTACGCTCGGCATGAATACACCCATCTGCTGAGACTGCAACCATCGATGACGAATCGGTCACACCGGCGCCCGGAGAACCTGATCATATTTACCGGCGATCTCCATGCCGACTAACGAGTGAGGTCCGGGCGTGCGGCTTACATCGGGGCCAGAGCATCAATTGCTCACAAACAGGCCGGTTATAGTGACGCAGTCCGACCTTCTCTCGTCATCCCATTTGCCGTTGCAGCAATGGGGAAGTCCTTATAGAATGAAAGG
>JAOUGZ010000220.1 GCA_029865405.1 Betaproteobacteria bacterium | reverse complement strand
GCTCCGGCGCTCGCCCTGATCACCGATGCCGTGCACAACGACGTGCCGTTGCTCGGGCACTGCCTGGGCGGGCAGCTGCTGGCACGCGCCTTCGGCGGCGAAGTGCGCCCCGCTGGCGTCAAGGAGATCGGCTGGGGCGAGGTGCAAGTCGCGGACAACGCCGTAGCGCGCGAGTGGCTCGGCCCGGTGCAGGCGTTCGCGGCGTTTCACTGGCACGGCGAGACGTTCTCCATCCCGCCCGGCGGCACGCGCGTGCTGGAGAACGCGCATTGCGTCAACCAGGCGTTCGCGCTCGGGCGCCATTTCGGCATGCAGTGCCATGTGGAGATGACCGCGGATTCGATCGCCGACTGGCTGCGCCTGGGCGCCGCCGAGATCGCGCAGTCGCGGGGCTCGCCCGGCGTGCAGGCGCCCGCGGAGACCGGGCGCGACCTCGAGCGGCGCGTGAGCGCGCTGCACGCGGTCGCCGACCGCATCTACGACCGCTGGACGGAGGGGCTTACTCGCGGAAGTTGATGAACTGGAGCGGAACGTCGGCCACCGAGGCTCGCACGAGCTGAATCGCCGCCTGCAGCTCGTCCTTCTTCGCGCCGGAGACGCGCACCAGGTCGCCCTGGATCGAGCCCTGCACCTTGAGCTTCGCGTCCTTGATCAGCTTCTGGATCTCCTTCGCCTTCTCCTGCGCGATGCCGACCTTCACGGTCACCACCCGCTTCACCTTGTCGCCCGCGGCCTTGTCCACCGCGCCCAGCTCGAGGCAGCGCACGTCGATGCTGCGCTTGGCCATGCGCTGGCGCAGCACGTCGAGGACCTGCCCGAGCTTGAACTCGTCGTCGGCGAACACGGTGAGCGCCATCTCGGCCTGCTCGATGCGCGCGTCGGAACCCTTGAAGTCGTAGCGGTTCTGGATCTCCTTGTTGGCCTGCTCGAGCGCATTCTTCACTTCCTGGGCATTGACCTGCGAAACGATATCGAAGGAGGGCATGGGGGTGATTCTACGCGCGCGCGCCGCGCAGGTAGACGGGCCGACCGTCGAGGCGCGCGGGCGCGCCGGCGAGCGCCCGGCCAAAGGCGTCTTCGGCGCGCTCGAAAGCCTCATCGGCGGGGAACGGCAGCGCCGGCCCGTGCGCATAGGCCAGCGCGACGACCTCGCCGTCCGTGCGCCGGAAGGCAAAGCGGTAGCGCCCATGCCGCGCGCCACTGCGCGGCGGCAAGCGCGCGCTGATGAAGGTAGCCGACCCGAGCACGCGCAGGAAATTCTTCAGCAGGGCGTAAGCGGGGCGCGGCCGCAGCGCGTCGGCGTCGGTATCGTCCACGAGGCCGAAGCCGCGCGCGGCGAGGCGCCACCAGTACACCCGCTCCACCATGCCCGAGCCGAGCGCAAGGCACAGGTAGCGCAGGAGCAGGTCCGCGTACTCGTCCTCGCTTACCCCCGGGTCGCCCGCGTGCCGCCACGGCGGGAAGTACGGCGCGTGGATGGGCGCGTGCGCGCCCGTGCCGCGCAACGGCCAGTTCACTTCCGAGACCACGAAGCGGTCCGCGCAATGGGGTGCGGCGCGCGCCAGCGCGCGGCCGAGGCTGAATTTTTCCGGCGCGCCGAACCCGTTCTGCGGGTTCTCCGGCGCGCCGCGCCGGTCGACATAAAGGTGATGCGAGAGCGCCGCGAGCGGCACGTCACGCGGCCATTCGCGCAGCGCCGCGAAGGCGACCGGATACTCGAAATCGATCAGCGCGGGCCCCATGAAGCGCATCCCCGGAAAGCGCGCCTGCAGTTCGGGCAGCGGCGCATACAGCGCGCGCAGGTCTTCGAATCCCCAGACGCCCCACTTGACGCGATTGACGGCGTGGCCGACTTCGACCGCTTCGACGATGCCCGCCACGTTCTCCAGCGCCTCGAGCGCGAAAGCGCGCCATGACGCGGGCTCCCGCACCGCGCGCCGGTCCTGCACCAGCGCCACGCTGACGGCATGCCCGGCGAGATGCAGCGTGCGCACCAGTTCGGCGCGCCAGCGCAGGGTATCGCGCGCATCGTGGTGGTAGAAGCGCACCAGCGCGGGCACCGGGCCCAGCGCGGCGAGCAGGGCCAGTTCGCGCTCGAGCGTGCGCGGCGTCGGCTCGAGCGCCATGCCGATGCGCCCGGTGAAATCGACCGGCTGCGCGTAGGCCAGCGGCAGCAGCCCGCGGTACTCGCGCCAGGCGCGCGGGGCGCCGCGCAGCCCGTCGAGCAGCACGCGCGTGTAGCGCGAGCGCGGGAAATTGCGCACGCGGTCGCGCCGCAGGAGGGCGGCGATGGGCTGCGCGGTGGCCTCGTCCCAGATCCACAGCTCGCGCGGCGCGGGGTAATCGCGCGCGGGCGCCGCCGCGCGGCGCGTGCCGCGCAACTCCCGCAGCGCCTGGAGCGCGCGGCGCTTGAGCACCTGCAGGCGGTAAAGCCGCCGGTACCGGCGGTCCCAGCGCAGCAGCGCGCGCGGCGGAATGCCGCGCCAGTACATTTCGGCGAGCATCTGCAGCAGGTCCGAGGGCAATTCGAGGCGCGACAGGTCGCGCGCGCGCTGGCGCAGGCCGAGCGCGGCGCGCAGGCGGCTGCGATTCAGGTCGACGACCATGAAGCCGGACCAGCGCGCGGCGCCCTCGGGGCGCAGCAGCACGTTCTGGTTGCCGAGGTCGTTGTGCAGGAATCCCGCGTCGTGCATGGCGCGGATGCCCGCCGCGACGCACTCCAGCAGCGCGACGAAATCCGCCGCCCGCGGCGGGGCGCCGTCGAACAGGCGCAGCAGGGCATCGCGGAAGGTTTCGGCGCCGTCCTGGTATTCGGCGAGGTAGTAGCTCTCGCGCAGCCGCGTGCCTTCCCAGCGCTCGAGGTAACCGATGGGCGGGGGCGTGCCGGCGCCGTGCGCGGCGAGATGCGCCGCGGCTTGCCACGTGCGCCGCGCCTTGGAGCCGCGGCGCCGGTCGCGCAGGTCCCGGAACCAGGGCTGCGCGCCGAACGCCTTCACCATCACCGCGATCGTGCGGCCCTGGAGCGGCAGCTCGATGCGGATGTTCCGGTTACGCCCGCCGGCGATTAGGCGCGCTGCGGGGGCGGCGAGCAGCGCCGGCAGTCGCGCCAGCTGCTCGGTCAGCGCGGCATCGCGGTAAGCCTCCGCGATCTCGCCGGCGTAGGCGCCGACGACGGCGCGCGCCTGCGCGCTAGCGGGCATTCAGGCGCTGAATTTCGCCGGTCCAGCGCTGCGTCATGTCCAGCAGCCAGGCGGCGTCCACCGCGTCGTGGTACGCGGCATAGACCGACACGCTGAGCACCTTGCCGCGCAGCAGAAGCTGCGTCGTCGTGGACAGGAGGTATTGCGGCGCGTCGCCGTGGCGCGGGGGCAGGCGCGTACCGACGAGGTGGGACGCCACCAGCGGCTCGTGGCGCAGCACCCGCAGCAGGCTGGTGCGCCCGATCGCCTGCGCGTTCAGGAACGCCTTGAAATCGGCCGGCTGCGCCGCCTCGCCGAGGCTGCGCACCGCGTCGGCGCTGAACTCGCGGAACTGGCTGAGGCCGACGCTGTCGCGCTCCAGCGCGCGCGGCGTCGCCAGCAGCAGGTAGCGCTGCAGCGCCGGCGCATCGCCCTGGCTGAACAGGCGCAGGTCGGCGTCGGTCAGTGCGAACAGCAGGATGCGGTTGGAGGCGGAGGTCAGGCTCTCGGCGAGCTCGCGCAGTCGCGGCGAGGCGAGATCGAGCGTGTCGGCGAATCCCGGCGGCGCATCCAGCACCAGGCGCGCCTCGCCCAGCTGCACGGCGAAAGGCGCGGCGGCGCAGTTGAGCGACAGGGCGGCGAGCAGCGACGGCAGGAGGGCGCGCACGGCCGCCATTCTATCCACCATCACGTATCATCCCTAGTTTTCGGAGAGCGGGAACTTGGCCACGATCCTCAGCACGCTGCCCAAAGGCGACAAGGTCGGCATCGCGTTTTCGGGCGGCCTGGACACGAGCGCCGCGGTGCACTGGATGCGCGCGAAAGGCGCGATCCCCTGCGCCTATACGGCCCACCTCGGCCAGCCCGACGAGCCGGACATCGCCGAGATCCCGAGAAAGGCGCTGGCCTACGGCGCCGAGAAGGCGCGGCTCGTCGAATGCCGGCCGCAGCTTGCCGCCGAGGGCATCGCGGCGATCCAGTGCGGCGCATTCCATGTTTCCACGGGCGGCGCGACGTACTTCAACACCACGCCGCTCGGCCGTGCGGTCACCGGCACGATGCTGGTCGTCGCCATGCGCGAGGACGAGGTCGGCATCTGGAGCGACGGCAGCACCTTCAAGGGCAACGACATCGAGCGCTTCTACCGCTACGGCCTGCTCGCCAATCCCGCATTGCGCATCTACAAGCCCTGGCTCGACCAGGCGTTCATCGACGAGCTGGGCGGCCGCAAGGAGATGTCCGCGTACATGAAGAAGGCGGGCTTCGACTACCGCATGAGCGCCGAAAAGGCGTACTCGACGGACTCGAACCTCCTCGGCGCCACGCATGAGGCGAAGGACCTCGAGTTCCTCGACAAGGGACTCGCGATCGTCGAGCCGATCATGGGCGTCGCTTTCTGGCGCGAGGCCGTGGCCGTGAAGCCCGAGAAGGTCGCGGTGCGCTTCGAGGCGGGCGTGCCGGTGGCGCTCAACGGCCAGCAGTTCGCCGACGCGGTCGGGCTGCTGACGGAGGCGAACGCGATCGGCGGGCGGCATGGCCTGGGCATGAGCGACCAGATCGAGAACCGGATCATCGAGGCGAAGAGCCGCGGCATCTACGAGGCGCCGGGGATGGCGCTGCTGCACATCGCCTACGAGCGGCTGGTGACCGGCATCCACAACGAGGACACGATCGAGCAGTACCGCTCGCACGGCCGGCGGCTCGGCCGGCTGCTCTACCAGGGGCGCTGGTTCGACCCGCAGACCATGATGCTGCGCGAGAGCGCGCAGCGCTGGGTGGCGAAGGCCGTCACGGGCGAAGTGACCCTCGAGCTGCGCCGCGGCAACGACTGGTCGATCCTCGACACCCGCAGTCCGAACCTGAGCTACAGACCCGAACGCCTGACGATGGAGAAGGGCGCGGCGTCCTTCACGCCGGCCGACCGCATCGGCCAGCTGACGATGCGCAACCTCGACATCGCGGACACGCGGGACCTCCTGCGCGTCTACGGCGACGCGGGGCTGCTCGGCGAGGCGAACGACGGCGGCATGCCGCTGCTCGGGCCGGGCAAGCCGAGGAAGCCCTAGGGCTTCACTTTCCCCAGCACCAGGAACTCCAGCAGCGCCTTCTGCGTGTGCAGGCGGTTCTCCGCCTCGTCCCAGACCGCGCTTTGCGGGCCGTCGATCACGTCGGCGGCGACTTCCTCGCCGCGGTGCGCCGGCAGGCAGTGCATGAAGAGCGCGTATTT
>JAOUGZ010000219.1 GCA_029865405.1 Betaproteobacteria bacterium | reverse complement strand
TCGATGCCGTAGCGATCGTCGGGCGCCGCATCCAGCGTTTCCAGGGTTGCTGCAATGCGGGATAGGAGCAAGGGGTTGCGTCCGATGCCGTACCCCTGAATGCGCCTGACTTGCTCTGGCCGCAGTTGCGGCGAGGTCTTGCTCTCGGCGCTCGCCGGCGGCGTCGCGGCGGACGCCGGCGCCACGACCGGCGCTTGCGGCGGCGCAGCAGCGGCGGGTGCCGGCGTTGGCGCAGGGGCTGGAACCCGGGCAGACGCCACGACGGGGGTCGGAGAGGGCGCGAGCATCCAGAAGCCGCCGGCACCCAGGACGAGGCCGGCGAGCGTCGCCGCAGCCACAGCGGTCAACGGACTCGCCATTCGCCGGCGCGGCGCGAACTCCGAATCGGCGATGGCGGCGCGCGCATGCTTTTCCGTGACGGCGTGCGTGCCCCCGCTGAACGCCGCCAGGAGCCCCTTGTCGGCGAGGATGTTCACGCGGCGCGTGAGCCCGCCGGAGGCGCGCGCGATCAGCGCCCCGGCCTTGTCGGCGAAAATGTCGGGGCCGCGGTAGCCCGCCGCGCGCATGCGGAACGACAGGTAGGTCGCAACCTCCTCTGCGGACAGCGGGCGCATGCGGAAGTTGTGCGTGATGCGGTCTTTCAGCTGGCGCATCGAGCCGAGCGCCAGCACGTCGTCGAGCTCGGGTTGGCCGAACAGCACGATCTGCAGCAGCTTGTGGCGGCTGGTCTCCAGGTTCGACAGCAGTCGCACCTGCTCGAGCGTTTCCTCGGGCATGGCGTGCGCCTCGTCGATCAGGATCACGGTGCGCCGGCCGCGGCCGTAGGAATCGATGAGCCGGTCGTGCAACGCGTGCAGGACCCCGGTGACGCGCTCGCGCTCGAATTCGATCTTCAGCTCCTCGGCCACCGCGTGCAGGATCTCTTCCCGCGTAAAGGACGGGTTGGCGAGGTACACCGTTTCCACGTGCGAGGGCAGGCGCTCGATCAGCACGCGGCAGAGCATGGTCTTGCCGCTCCCCACCTCGCCCACCACCTTGACGATGCCCTCCTCGTGCAGCGTCACGTAAAGCAGCGCGTCGAGCGTGGCGCCACGGTCCGCGCCGTCGAAGAAGAAGTCGGTGTGCGGCGTGATGCGGAACGGCGCTTCCTTGAGGCCGAAATGCTCGAGATACAGCGACATCGGCTAGTGCTCCTTGTCCTCGGTGGTGCTCATCCGCGAGTAAAGCGTGGTGCGGTTCACGCCCAGGAGCTTGGCCGCCTGGCTCACGTTGCCGCCCGTCATCCTGAGCGCGGCCTCGACATAGGCGCGCTCCCAGGCCTTGAGCGTGTCGTCGAGGCTGAAGCCGCCGCGCTCGAGCTCGCGCTGCGCGTCGGCGAGCAGGTCGCGCGGCTGCGGCGCGGCCTCGCCCTCGCCGATGAGGTCGAGCTCGGGCTCCAGCTCGCGCGGCGAAATGCTCTGGCCGGCGTACTTGGTGGTGAGCCGGATGACGATGTTGCGCAGCTCGCGCACATTGCCCGGAAACGAATAGGCGAGCCAGGCGCGCTCGGCGGCGGCATCGAGGGAAAAAGGCGCGACGCCGGCCTGCGCCGCGTACTGGGCGCGGAAGTGCTGCAGCAGGAGCAGGCGGTCGCGGCCCATCTCGCGCAACGGCGGCACCGCCACGGTCAGTACCGACAGCCGGTGGTACAGATCGGCGCGGAAGCGCCCCTGGCGCATCTCCTGGCGCAGGTCGCGGTTGGTGGCGGCGATCACGCGAGCGCGCGCCATGCGGCGCTGCGTCTCGCCGACGCGCTGGTACTCGCCGTTCTCCAGCACGCGCAGCAGCTTGGCCTGCATCTCGAGCGGCAGCTCGCCGATCTCGTCGAGAAACAGCGTCCCGTCCTGCGCATCCTCGAAGTAGCCCGACTTGTTGGCGGTGGCGCCGGTGAACGCGCCTTTGACATAGCCGAACAGCGTCGGCTCGACCAGCGTGGGCGCGATTGCCGCGCAGTTGAGCGCCAGGTAAGGCTTGGCCGCGCGGCGCGAGAGCTGGTGCAGCGCGAGCGCGACCTGTTCCTTGCCGCTGCCCGATTCCCCCTCGACCAGCACCGGAAACGGCGAATCGGCCGATTGCGAGATCTGGCTGCGCAGGCGCGCGAGCGCCGCGCTCTCGCCGACGAGCCGCGCGGCCTGCTGCGGGACGCCTGCCGGCTCGGCGGGCCGGAACGCGAGCGCGCGCATGAGCATGGCTTTCAGCACCGCGGGGTCGCAGGGCTTGGCGATGAATTCGGCGGCGCCGAGGGTGCGCGCATGGCGCGCGTGCGCCGCATCGCCCTGCCCGGAGAGCACGACGATGCGCATGGCGGGCGAATGCGCGAGCAGGTCGGCGATCAGCTGGAAGCCCTCGTCGGGCGCATGCGGGCGCGGCGGCAGGCCGAGGTCGACGAGCGCGAGCTGCGGCGGCTGCGGCAGCTGGCGCAGCAGCTCGACGGCATGGGCGCGCGACTCGCAGGACAACACCTCGAAATCGGCGCCGAGGGCGAAGGCGAGCGTCTCGGCGATGAGCACGTCGTCGTCGACGATGAGCAGCAGCGGCTTGGCGCTGCGCGCGTCGTGCGGGCTAGTCGCCATGCACGCAGCGCAGGAAGGCGCGCTCGATGTTCGATTCGCCGTAGCGCGCGCACAGCGCGGCCGGCGTGCCGCGAAAGCGCAGCCGCCCGCGCTCGAGCACCGCGATCCCGGTGCACAGCTCCTCGACGTCGGCGAGCACATGCGAGGTGAACAGCAGCGTGCGGCCCTCGCCGCGCAGCCGGCCGAGGACGCTCTTCACCGCCACGCGGCTCGCCGGGTCGAGGCCGCTCATCGGTTCGTCGAGCACGACGAGGTCGCGCGCAAGAAGAAAGCCGCCGGCAAGGCCGAGCTTCTGCGTCATGCCCTTGGACAGCTCGCGCACCGGCCGTTCCAGCGCCTCGGCTTCCAGCGCGAGCTCATCGAGCAGCGCGCGCGCGGCGTCTTCACGGTAGGCGCCGCCGCCCAGGCGCACGGTGAGCGCGAGGAATTCGCGGCCACGCAGGTAGTGCGGCGGCAGGAATCGTTCCGGCACATAGGCCAGGCGCGCGCGCGCGCGCGCCTCGCCGCTCGGCACGCCGAAGATCTCGATGCGGCCGGCATCGAAAGCGCAGAAATCGAGCATGCATTTGAGCAGCGTGGTCTTGCCCGCCCCGTTGGCGCCGACGAGCCCGAAGGCTTCGCCGGGGGCCACCTCCAGGTCGACGCCGCAGAGCGCCTCGCGCGCGCCGAAGCGCTTGACCAGACCGGCCACGCGTATCGCAGCGCTGGAGACTGCTCTGTCCACGGGCCTAACTATAGGGGAAACCGGCTGCACCCTGCGTGTCGAGTAAAATCAGCGCCTTGCCGCCGTCCACCTCCAGCCCCGTGGCCGCTACCGCCATCGCGCAAATCGAAGACCTGACGTTCGCCTATGGACGCCAGCCGGTGCTGCACGGGATCAATGTCGAGATCCCGCGCGGCAAGGTGGTCGCGGTTATGGGACAGTCGGGCTGCGGCAAGACCACGCTGCTGCGCGTCATCGCGGCGGCCCTGATGCCGACCCGCGGGCGGGCACGCGTGCTCGGCCAGCTGACCAGCGACCTCGACCGCGACGGGCTGTACGCGCTGCGCCGGCGCATGGGCATGCTGTACCAGTTCGGCGCGCTGTTCACGGACATGTCGGTGTTCGACAACGTGGCGTTCCAGATGCGCGAGCACACCGACCTTCCGGAAGACGCGATCCGCGACCTGGTGCTGCTCAAGCTCGAGGCGGTCGGCTTGCGCGGCGCGGCGCCGCTGCTGCCGACGGCGCTCTCGGGCGGCATGGCGCGGCGCGTGGCGCTGGCGCGCGCCATCGCACTCGATCCCGAGCTGATCCTGTACGACGAGCCGTTCACGGGGCTCGACCCGATCGCGCTCGGCGTCATCGCGCGCCTGGTGCGGCAGTTGAACGACACGCTCGGCGCCACCTCGATCATCGTCACGCACGACGTCGCCGAGACGCTGCCGCTCGTGGACTACGTCTATTTCATGGCGGACGGGCGGGTGGTCGCCCAGGGCACGCCGGACGAAGTGCGCCGCTCCGGCGTGCCTTTCGTGGAGCAGTTCGTGAGCGGCGCGACGGACGGCCCGGTGCCCTTCCACTACCCGGCCGCCAGCTACCCGGCCGACCTCGGCCTCGCCGGCGCCGCCTAGCGGATGCGCGCTGCACTCACTCACCTCGGTGCTGTGGTGACCGCGGGCATCTGGCGCCTGGGCTACGGGGCGCGCTTTTTCGGCTACCTGCTCATGCATTCGGGCACCGCCTTCCGGCGCTTTCGCCTGACGGTGCGCGAGATCTATTTCGCGGGCGTGCTCTCGCTCATCATCATCCTGGTGTCGGGCCTGTTCGTCGGCATGGTGCTCGGCCTGCAAGGCTACGATACGCTGCAGCGCTACGGCTCGTCCGAGGCGCTGGGCGTGCTGGTGGCGCTGTCGCTGGTGCGCGAGCTCGGGCCGGTGGTCGCGGGGCTGCTGTTCGCGAGCCGGGCGGGGAGCGCGATCACCGCCGAAATCGGACTGATGAAGGCGACCGAGCAGCTCTCGGCAATGGAGATGATGGCCGTGGACCCGATCGCGCGCGTGGTCGCGCCGCGTTTCTGGGGCGGCGTGCTGTCGATGCCGCTGCTCGCGGCGCTGTTCTCGGCGATGGGCATCTTCGGCGGCTACCTGGTTGGCGTGGTGCTGATCGGCGTGGACGAAGGCGCGTTCTGGTCGCAGATGCAGGCGGCGGTGGACGTGCGCAACGACATTCTCAACGGCGTCATCAAGAGCGTGGTGTTCGGCGTCGCCGTGACCCTGATCGCCGTGTTCGAGGGCTACGACGCGGCACCCACCGCCGAGGGCGTGTCCAGGGCAACCACGCGCACCGTGGTCATGTCCTCGCTCGCCATCCTGGCGCTCGATTTCGTGCTCACCGCGCTGATGTTTACCGGAGGCAATTGACCATGAACCGTTCCGCCATCGATCTGTGGGTCGGCGTCTTCGTCGCCATCGGCCTGGGCGCGCTGCTGTTTCTCGCGCTCAAGGTCGGCAACCTGGCTTCTTTTTCCACGGCCGAGACCTACCGGGTGGATGCGCGCTTTTCCAACATCGGCGGCCTCAAGGTGCGCGCGCCGGTGAAGAGCGCCGGCGTGGTGGTGGGGCGCGTCGCCGACATCGGCTTCGACAACGAGAGCTACGAAGCGGTCGCGGTGCTCACCATCGAGGGGCGCTACAAGTTTCCGCGCGACACCTCGGCCAAGATCCTCACCTCGGGGCTGCTGGGCGAGCAGTACATCGGGCTCGAGGCGGGCGGCGACGAGCGCATGCTGGCCGACGGCGAGCGCCTGCGCCTCACCCAGTCGGCG
>JAOUGZ010000218.1 GCA_029865405.1 Betaproteobacteria bacterium | reverse complement strand
TGGTGTCGCCGGGGACCTTGCCGAACGACGGCAAGGTCATCGACGACACCCGCAAGTACACCTAGGTTATTTCACGGCAAAGCAGTAGATCAGGCCGTCTCCACCCGTGCCCTGCAGCGCTTTCTGGCTGCAACCTCCGCGCGACTGGTGCGCGGAATTCCAGGAGGTCGCCCACGCATGGTCGGTCGGCCCTGCGCGGTCGTGGTGACCCGTCATCGCTGCACCGTCGTCGCCGCTCTTGGTCCAGTTGCCGCAGGTCATGTCGGCGAACGGAGGGCTCGGCGGGAGCGCCGTGCCGTCAGGCCGCGAGCCGGTGAGGATGTCGTGCTTGTTCGGCTTCTCGGTGCGGCCGTTGACCATCCGGCCTTTCTCGTCGAGCGCCGTTTCCTTGTTCACGTTGGCGCGAGCCGAATGCAGATCCTCTACGTTGCGCGCAATGCGCACGCCCTTGGCGTTGTGCCAGGGACCGCTGCCGATGCGGTCGCGCGCGTGCACGACCTTCGGGTCGTTCAACACGGTTCCCTGGGTGCTCAAGTAGGCGCGCCAGGTGCGGCTGCCGGCTCCCGCCGACGCGGCGAGCGACTGGCAGTGCTTGTCGGCGCCCTCCAGGCCGCCCAGGTCGGCGCCCTTGCCGGGTCCGACGCTGGTGATGAAGAAGGTCATTTCGCCGCCGTCCTGGCCCGGCATCATGGCGCAGCCGGCGAGGACAAACATGCCGGCTGCGATCGACAACGTCCGCTGCGTCACGCTGTGCATAGAGATAGCTCCTCCTGTGAGATTGACTGCGAGCCGCAGACTAGCGCGAAAGGGCGCGGCAGTGGGCCCGCTTTCCTTTTTTTCCGCATCGTGCTACTTGAAGGGTTCCGCCGTGGAATAAATGGCGATACCCGCGTGTTGCAGCGCAGGGTTTTTCTCAAGCGAGGGAGGAGAGCATGAACAAGCTGCTGATGGCACTGGCGTTTGCCCTGACCACCGGGCCGGCGCTGGCGCAGAAGACCGAGGTGCTTTGGCTGGGCCAGGCCGCATTCCGCATCACCACGCCGGGCGGCAAGGTGATCATGATCGATCCGTGGATGCGCACCAACCCGAAGACGCCCGCCAATTTCAAGGACCTGCACGCGGTCGGGAAGATCGACCTGATCCTCGTCACGCACGCGCATTTCGATCATTTCGCCGACGCGCCCGACCTGGCGAAGATGCACGAGGTGCCGATGTACGGTCCCGCGGGCTTGGGCAATACCGTGGATACGCTCGGCATCCTGCCGGCGAAGCTCGCGCCGCGCTTCGGCAAGGGAGGCACCATCGAGCCCTTCGGCACGGGCAGCGTGAAGATCACGGCGACGCGCGCCGAGCATTCCTCGGAGCTGGTGTGGAAGAACCCGGCCACCGGGAAGAACGAGACGCATCCCGGCGGCGAGCCGGTGGGCTACGTCATCGAGGTGGAGAACGGCTTCAAGATCTACCACATGGGCGACACCGGGATCTTCGGCGACCTGGGGTTGATCGGCGAGCTGTACAAGCCCGACCTGGTGCTGATGCCGATCGGCGGGCACTTCGTCATGAGCCCGGAGGATGCGGCGCTCGCCACCAACCGCTACCTGGTGCCGAAGTTCGTCATCCCCATGCACTACGGCACGATTCCGGTGCTGAAGGGCACGCCCGAGGAGTACAAGAAGGCCCTCGGCAATACGAAAACCCGCGTGATTGTCCTGCAGCCCGGGGAGAAGGTCGAGTTCTGAGCTAGCGCTTTCGCGCCGCGCCGACGGGCAGGCCGTCGACGCGGCGCATTTCCGCATTCCGCAGCTCGGCCGGGTCGGCAAGGAAGGCCTTCAGGAAGCCGAGCGAATCGGCTCCCCAGAACAGCTCGCCGTCGACCTCGTAGGTCGGCACGCCGAACACGCCGCGCGCGATGGCGGCTTCCGTGTTTTGCCGCAGCGCGTCCTTGACCTCGGGCGACGCCAGTCGCGCCACGTCGACCCCCAGATCTTCTATCAGCTTGCCGATCGCAGCCGCATCCGACGCTTCCCCGCCTGTGGTCCAGAGAGCGTCGAAGATGCGCCCGACGTTTTCACGTGAAACCCCGGCGGCGATCACCAGGCGCAGGTGGTGCAGCGGATTGAACGGGTGCGAGGCGGGAAAGCGGAACGGGATGCCCAGCTCCTTCGCCCACCAGGTGCACCAGCGGTAGCTCCACCGGCGCTTGGCGGGGATTTCGGCGGGCCCCTTCTGCCCGTGGTGATTGAGAATCCCCGCGAACAGCACCGGCTTCATCTCCACTGCCACGTCGCGCGGCAGCTCGTGCAGGCGCTTGAATGCGATGTAGGAGAAGGGCGAGACGAAATCGAAGTACAGGGTCAGCGCGCGCATGGCGCTATGCTAGCGCTTCAGACACAAGGAGGGCACATGGCGAACTACGCGGGGATCATGACGGGGGAGCTGTCCGCGCGCACGCGGGAGCTCCTCGTGCGCCATCGGCGCATCGCGATGGTCGGTGTATCGGCAAATCCCACGCGCGCGAGCTATCGCGCGCTCGTGCACATGAAGAGCAAGGGCTATACCGTGTACCCGGTCAATCCGGGAACGGAATCGATCCTGGGCTTGCGCTGCTACAGCTCGCTTGCCGAGATCGGCCAGCCCGTGGACATCGTGGACATCTTCCGGCGCGGCGACACGGTGCTGCCGCTCGTCGCCGAGGCCAAGGCGATCGGCGCCAAGGTGTTCTGGATGCAGATCGGCGTGCTGAACGAGGCGGCCGCGCACGCCGCGGCGGCCGCCGGCATGGAAGTGGTGATGGACCGCTGCGTGAAGATCGAGCACTGCCGCTTCTTCGGCAAGAAGGACTACGGACTGGACGTGGTGGGCCTGTCCACCGGCGTTATCACCGCGCGGCGCTACGACACCGTCTTCGACCACGGAGGACGCCATGGCGGATAAGTTCGACTTCGGTTTCGATACGCGCATGCTGCACGCCGGGCAGGTGCCGGATTCGGCCACCGGCGCGCGCGCAGTGCCGATCTACCAGACCACGTCGTTCGTGTTCGAGGACACCGAGCACGCGGCGCACCTGTTCGCGCTCAACAAGTTCGGCAACATCTACTCGCGCATCTCCAACCCGACGACATCGGCGTTCGAGGAGCGCATGGCCTCGCTCGAGGGCGGGGTCGGCGGCCTGGCCGCCGCTTCCGGACTGGGGGCGCAGCTCGTCGCGATCACCACGCTGCTCAAGGCGGGCGACGAGATGGTGTCCTCGAACACGCTCTACGGCGGCACCTACAACCAGTTCGCGCTCACCTTCAAGCGTTTCGGCATCCAGGTGAAGTTCGTCGACGCCGCCGATCCGGAGAACTTCCGCCGCGCGCTCACGCCGCGCACCAAGCTGCTCTACGGCGAGACCATCGGCAACCCGCGCGCGGACGTCTTTCCGATCCGCGAGGTGGCCGACATCGCGCACGCGCACAAGATCCCGCTGATGATCGACAACACTTTCGCCTCGCCGTACCTGTGCCGCCCGATCGAGCACGGCGCGGACATCGTCGTGCACTCGGCAACCAAGTTCATCGGCGGGCACGGCACCTCGATCGGCGGCGTGATCGTGGACGGCGGCACCTTCCCCTGGGACAACGGCACGTTCCCCGAGATGGTCGAGCCCTCGCCGGGCTACCACGGCATGCGCTACTGGGAAACCTTCGGCAACTTCACCTTCATCATGAAAGCGCGCGTGGAGATGATGCGGGATCTGGGCGCCTGCATGAGCCCGTTCAACGCGTTCCTGTTCCTGCAGGGGCTGGAGACGCTGTCCATGCGCATGGAGCGCCACGCCGCGAACGCGCGCGCCGTCGCCGAGTGGCTCGAGCGCCACAAGGCGGTGGGCTGGGTAAGCTACCCGGGGCTTGCCTCGAGCAAGTTTCACGCGCGCGCGCAGCAGTACCTGCCCAAGGGCCCCGGCGCGATCTTCGCCTTCGGCGTCAAGGGCGGGCGCGAAGCGGGCAAGCGCTTCATCGAGGCGGTCAAGCTGCACTCCCACCTCGCCAACGTGGGCGACGCGAAGAGCCTGGTCATCCACCCGGCGAGCACCACGCACCAGCAGCTCACCGACGAGGAGCAGCTCGCCACCGGCATCGGGCCGGACATGATCCGCATTTCGGTGGGGCTGGAAAACGTCGAGGACCTGCAGTGGGACCTCGACCAGGCGCTCGCCGCGTCGCAGAAAGGAGGTTGAGCATGGCGGTCAGAATCGAAAAGAAAGGCAAGGTGTGGACCGTGATCCATTCGCGCCCTGCCGCGCGCAACGCCATGGATCCGGAGAGCGCCGACGCGCTGGTCGACGCCTTCGTCGCTTTCGACCGCGACCCTGAGGCCGCAGTGGCGGTCCTGTGGGGCGAAGGCGGGGCGTTCTGCGCCGGCTGGGACCTGAAGTACGGCGCGTCGCTGCTCGAGGACCCCGCGCCGCTGCAGGCGATCGCCTATCCGCTGGACGAGCGCGTGCGCGAGAACGGCCAGCTGCCGCGCGGGCCGCTCGGGCCGACGCGCCTCGAGCTCGACAAGCCGGTGATCGCCGCCGTCGCCGGGCCGGCGGTGGCGGGCGGCTTCGAGCTCGCGCTCTGGTGCGACGTGCGCGTGATGGAGGAGACGGCGTACTTCGGCGTGTACTGCCGGCGCTGGGGCGTGCCGCTCATCGACGGCGGCACGGTGCGCCTGCCGAGGATCGTCGGCACCGGTCGCGCGCTCGAGATCATCCTCACCGGTCGCAAGGTGCCGGCGGAGGAGGCGCTGCGCATCGGCTGCTGCGAGCACGTCGTCGCTCCGGGCAAGTCGCGCGAGTTCGCCGAAGCGATGGCGCACGAGATCGCGCGCTTTCCGCAGGCTTGCACGCGCGCCGACCGGCGCTCGGTCTACGCGCAGCAGGGCCAGTCGGTGCGCGAAGGCATGCGGCGCGAGTGGTACAACGGGCTGCCCGCCTTCTACGCCGAGGGGGCGGCGGGCGCAGGGCGCTTCGCCTCAGGCAAGGGGCGGCACGGATCCTTCAGCGACCTCTGAGGCGCGCGCGGGGAGCGCGGCGAGCACCGCCTCGCGCTCCGCGTCGCTCATCTCGCCCCAGCACGCGATTTCATCGAGCGTTCTCCGGCAGCCGCGGCAGTAGCGGTTCTCGGCGTCAATGACGCAGACCTTTTTGCAGGGCGACTTCACGCCGCTTTCGCCGCGATCGCCTTGCCGGCCTTCGACTGCGGCTCCTTGCCGATGACGCCGCAGATCCACTGCCCGGTGGCGACGAGCTTCGCCAAATCGATGCCGGTCTCGATGCCCAGGCCGTTCATCATGTAGACCACGTCCTCGGTGGCGACGTTGCCCGAGGCGCCCCTGGCGTAGGGACAGCCGCCCAGGCCCGCCACCGACGAGTCGAAGGTCGCCATGCCCATCTCGAGCG
>JAOUGZ010000217.1 GCA_029865405.1 Betaproteobacteria bacterium | reverse complement strand
GCCGACACCAGCCAGGCGGCGAGCCCCGAGACCAGCGTCACGTGCAGCCCCGAAATGCTCATCAGGTGCGTGACGCCCGTGCGGCTGAAAAGCCGCCACTCCTCGCCGGCGATGGCGCGCTGCTCGCCCACCGCGAGCGCGGCGAGGATGCCGGCGGCGGGCGTCTCGCCCAGCACCGCCTTGAACCGGTCGCGCACCGCGGCGCGCGCCTGGGCGACGCGGTCGCCGAACCCGTTGCGCGCGCCGATGCGGCGTGCGCCCGCAGCGTCGCGCACATAGCCGGTGGCGCCGATGCCGCGCTCGATGAGCCAGGCCTCGTAGTCGAAGCCATGCGGGTTGAGCGGACCGTGCGGGCGCTTCAGGCGCAGCGTGAGCAGCCAGCGCTCGCCCGGGCGCAGTTCGGGCGGCGCTTCGCCCGACGGGCCGTGGTACCAGGAGAGCAGTACTTTCTGCGGCAGGCGCGCCGGCGCCGATTCGGGCTCGAACGCGAAGCGCAGGCTGCGCTCCCCGGCCGCCGGGAGCCCGGAGACCACGCCCGCGACTTCCAGGTCCACGCCTTCCAGCTCGGGCGCGAGGCGGTCGGCGAGGCGCAAGTGCGCCTGGCCCGCGGCCCAGAGAAACCCGCAGGCGAGCGCGGCGGGGACGATCAGCGACCGGCGCCAGGCGCCAAGCGCCGCGCAGGCCGGCAGCGCGGCAAGCCACAGCGCCGGCGGCAGCGCCGCCTGCTGCTGCAGGAGCAGCACCCCGCCGGTGAACGCGAGCGCGGCCGCGGTCATCTAGAATCAACGCGCCGGCGCCACGCCGGATGACCCGATGCCGCGCAAGTTCTTCCGCAAGTACCTGCCGAGCGCTGCCGAGGTGCGCGCGAACCGCCTCGTGGCGATGTTCGGCAGCCTGCTGCATCACCCGAACCTGTGGCACCTGAACCGCGACTCGGTCGCCGGCGCCGTGGCGATCGGGCTGTTCGCCGGCCTGGTGCCGGGACCGCTGCAGATGCTGGCCGCGCTCCTGCTCGCCATCCCCCTGCACCGCAATCTTCCGGTGGCGCTGCTGATGACGCTCTATACCAATCCGCTCACCATCGTGCCGCTGTACGTCGTTGCCTACGGCTACGGCAGCCTGCTCCTCGGCGGCGGCAACGCGCGGCCGCGGATCGAGCCCTTCGAAATGGACTGGGGCCAGTTCGTCGATTCGCTGTGGCGACTCGCCGACTGGACGCTCGCGCTCGGCAAGCCGCTCGCCGTGGGCCTGGTGGCGCTCGGCCTGACGCTGGCGCTTCTCGGCTACCTGCTGGTGCAGCTCGGCTGGCGCGCCTACGTGGTGCTCGCGTGGCGCGCGCGCCGCGCGAAGCGCGCTCGCAGGTGACGCACGCCGAGTTCGTCGCCGCCTACCGCGACGGGCATCTGCAGGTGCAGGTGGACCGCGAAGGCGCGGCGCGCCACGTCTCGGCGCGCCTGATGCTGCCGTTCGTGCTCCTGCCGCTGCTCGGCCTCGCCGTGGCGCTCGCGCTCGCCGGGCACTACGTGATCGGCGCGCTGCTCTTCATCGGCGCCCTTGGCCTGCGCTACGCGGTGCGCCGCAGCGCGCCCGGGTTCGTCCTGCAGCGCGCGCTCGGCGACGAGCGCTTCTATGCCGAGGCCGTGGCCGCGGGGCTGATTAAATAGGGACAGACCTCATTTTCCCCGTCCGAGGACGGTACAAGAAGGAAAATGAGGTCTGTCCCTATTTAAGTACGCCGTCGTCGAGCTGATAGACGCGCTCGGCGCGCGCGGCGAGCGCGGTGTCGTGCGTGACGATGACGAAGGCGGTGCCGCGCGCCGCGGACAGCTTCATCATCGCCTCGAATACCTCGTCGGCGGTGTGCGTGTCGAGGTTGCCGGTGGGCTCGTCGGCGAGCACGCACGCCGGCTCGGTGACCAGCGCGCGCGCGAACGCGGCGCGCTGGCGCTCGCCGCCCGAGAGCTCGCCCGGCTGGTGCTGCAGCCGCGCGCCGAGGCCCACGTCGGTCAGCGTGGCGCGCGCTTTCTCGAGCGCCTGCGCTCGCGCCATGCGCCGGATGAAGAGCGGCATGGCGACGTTCTCGAGCGCCGTGAACTCGGGCAGCAGGTGGTGGAACTGGTAGACGAAACCGAGCGTGGCGTTCCTCACGCGCCCGCGCTCGGCCTCGCCCATGGCGCTGAAAGGCCTGCCTTCGACGCTCACCGTGCCCGCCGTCGGCGCATCCAGCCCGCCGAGCAGGTGCAGCAGCGTCGACTTGCCCGAGCCCGACTTGCCCATGATCGCCACGCGCTCGCGCGCGCGCACCGAGAAATCGACGCCGCGCAGTACGTCCACTGGCTGCGGCCCGTGATAGGTCTTCTTCAGCCCCTGACACGCGAGCACGGCCTCACTCATAGCGCAGCGCCTCCGCGGGATTGACGCGCGAGGCGCGCCAGCTCGGGTAGATCGTCGCCACGAACGACATGGCGAGCGACACGAGGCCGATGGTGGCGACGTCGCGCAGCTGCACGTCGGAGGGCAGGTCGGAGATGTAGTACACGTCCTTGGCGAGGATCTTGAAGCCGAGCGCGTTCTCGATCGCCGGCACCACGGTATCCACGTTCCAGCCCAGCAGCACGCCGCCGACCACGCCGAGCAGCGTGCCGATGATGCCGATCATCGCCCCCTGCACGACGAAGATCTGCATGATGCTCGCCGGCGCGGCGCCGAGCGTCCGCAGGATGGCGATGTCGGCCTGCTTGTCGGTGACCAGCATGACCAGCGTGGACACGATGTTGAACGCCGCCACCGCCACGATCAGCGTGAGGATGATGAACATCACGCGCTTCTCGATCTCCACGGCGCGAAAGAAATTGGCGTGGCTGCGCGTCCAGTCGGAGGCGAAGACCCCGGGGGCGAGCTCGGCCGAGAGCTCGGCCGCCACCGTGCGCGCGGCAAACAGGTCGTCGAGCTTGAGGCGCACGCCCGAGCTCGCCAAGCCCAGCTGGTACAGCTTCTGCGCGTCCTCGAGATGCACGAGCGCGAGGCTCGAGTCGTACTCGTACATGCCAATCTCAAATGTCCCGACGACGGTGAATTGCTTGAGCCGCGGGATCACGCCCGCCGGCGTCACCTGGCCCTGCGGCGCGATCAGCGCCACCTTGTCGCCGACGAAGGCGCCGAGGGCGCGCGACAGCTCGCCGCCGAGCACGATGTTGAATTCCCCCGGCGCGAGCGCGGCGAGCGAGCCCTTGCGCATGTGCCGGCCGATGTCGGCGACGCGGTCCTCGGCGTCGGGCAGCACGCCGCGCACGATGGCGCCGCGCACCGCCTGGCCGAAGGTGAGCATGCCCTGGGCATTGATGTAGGGCGCGGCCTCGCGCACGCGCGGATGCGCGCGCGCGGCCTCGGCGACGAGCCGCCAGTCCTCCAGCCGGTTGCCCGGGCCGGAGAGCTGCACGTGCGAGACCACGGCGAGGATGCGCGTGCGCAGCTCCTGCTGGAAGCCGTTCATCACCGAGAGCACGACGATCAGCGCCATGACGCCGAGCGCGATCCCGGCCATCGAGATGAGCGAGATGAAGCTGATGAAGTGGTTGCGGCGCTTGGCGCGGGTATAGCGCAGGCCGACGAGGAGCTCGTAACGCACGGGACGCAATACTACAATGTCCGCGATGAACCCCGACGATGCCGCCGTGCTCGCGCGGCTGCTGCGCACCGGGCGCATCGCGCACCTCGGCACGCTGCGCCAGGGCGCGCCGCTCGCGTCGATGACGCTGTACCTCGCCGCGCCCGGCTTTGACGCCTTCTACGTGCACGTCAGCCGGCTCGCCTGGCACACGCAGGACATGCACGCCGATGCGCACGTCGCGCTGTCGGTCGCCGAGTCCGACGACGGGCGCGACGATCCGTTCACGCTCGCGCGCATCACCATTCGCGGCGAAGCGGCCGAGCTCGGCGCGCACGCCGGCCCGAGGCAGGCCTGGCTGGCGCGCTTTCCGGCGCAGGCGGTGAACTTCGAGCTCGCCGATTTCTCCTTCTGGCGCATCGCGCCGCGCGACGCGCGCTTCGTCGCCGGCTTCGGGCGCATCCACAGCCTCTCGGCCGCCGAGCTCGCCGCGGCGGCGCGCGCGTGAGCGCGCTGCTCGCCCTTGCGCTCGCCGCCGCGCCCTGCGCGGTCGAGCCCGAGTGGCGCGACGAAGGCGTGGTGCAGCTGGTGCCGGCCTGCCCGCCGGGATTCGCGCCGACGCTCGAGGGCGTGCGCACGGCGCTGCGCCAGGCGGGCCGGCGCGAGACGCTGGTCGTGGGCTTCGGCAAGATCGCGCAGTACCCGTGGCTCTCCTCGCTTCTCGCGCGCCAGGCGTCGAGCTCGCGCCACTGGCCGGACGAGCGTGCCGCGCCGGAGGGCTACGTCACGCGCGCATTGATGGGCATGCCGGAATTCACCGCGCTCTTCGATCCGGCCTGGCGCATCGCCAGCCTCGTCGTCAAGGAGGTGCGCGTGAAGCCCGCCGCGCAGCTCGACCTGCCGCAGGGCCACCCGCTGCCCGGCGATTTCCTCCTGCCGTACGATGCCGATCTCGTCGTGACGCTGGTGCGCTGACATGGTGACGGTTTACGGCATGGCGGATTCGGGCAACTGCTACAAGGTGAGGCTCGCGCTGGAGCAGCTGCAGCTGCCCTACCAGTGGGTGGAAGTGGACACCTCGAAGGGTGAGACGCGCAGCGCGGAGTTCCTCGCCTGCAACCCGAACGGCCAGGTGCCGACGCTCGAGCTCGAGGACGGGAGCTTCCTGCCCGAATCGGGCGCGATCCTCGCCTACCTCGCCGAGGGCTCGCCGCTCCTGCCCGCCGACCGGCTCGGGCGCGCGCGCGTGCTGCAGTGGATGTTCTTCGAGCAGTACAGCCACGAGCCCTGCATCGCGGTGGCGCGCGCGATTCTGCGCTACCAGCCGCCGGACTCGCCGCGCCGCGCCGAGCTGCCGCGCCTGCGCGAGCGCGGCGACAAGGCGCTCGCCGTCATGGAGCAGCACCTGCGGCTCGAGCCGTACTTCGCCGCCGGGCGCTACACCGTGGCCGACATCGCGCTCTACGCGTACACGCACTGCGCGGCCGACGGCGGCTTCGACCTCGCGCGCTATCCGGCGGTCGGCGCCTGGCTCGCGCGCGTCAGGGCGCAGCCCGGACACGTGCCGCTCGGCCCGCTTTTGCGCTAGAGTCGCGGTACTGGATGGATATTCATGTCGGGTCATCATGCTGCTTGACGCGCCCCTCGCCATCGTCGACCTGGAAACGACCGGCGCGCATCCGGTGCACGACCGCGTCACCGAGGTGGCGGTGATCGAAATCGACGGCGGCGAGGTGTCCGGCGAATGGAGCACGCTCGTCAACCCCGAGACCGCGATCCCGGGCGCCATCCAGGCGCTCACCGGCATCACCAACGACAT
>JAOUGZ010000215.1 GCA_029865405.1 Betaproteobacteria bacterium | reverse complement strand
AGAAGAACGCGCTCAGCCCCGAGATGTACGCGGCGATGGCCAGGGCGATCGCCGACGCCGAGGCCGACGCACAGGTGCGCGCGGTGCTGATCCACGGCCAGCGCGACTGCTTCACATCGGGCAACGATGTGAAGGACTTTCTCGAGCTGCCGCGCGAGGCCGGCGCCTCGCCCGCCGCGGGTTTCCTGCGCACCATCTCCACCGCGAAAAAGCCCCTGGTGGCCGCGGTGGGCGGCCCGGCGGTGGGCATCGGCACCACGATGCTCCTGCACTGCGACCTCGTGTACGCGGCACCGAACGCGCGGCTGCAGATGCCGTTCGTGCCGCTCGGCCTCCTGCCGGAGGCGGCCTCGAGCCTGCTGCTGCCGGCGATGGCGGGCTACCGGCGCGCCGCGGAGATGCTGCTCCTCGGCGGGCCGTTCAACGCCGAGAGGGCGCTCGCCGCGGGCATCGTCACCGAGATCGTGCCGGAAGCCGAGCTCCTCGAGCGCGGCCGCCAGGCGGCGCTCGCGCTCGCGGCGCTGCCGCCCGCATCGGTGCGCATGACCAAGGAGCTCATGAAGCGCGGCCTTGCGGGCGCGGTGCAGGAGCGCATGACCGAGGAGCTTGGCCTCTTTGGCGAGCGGCTGCGCTCGCCCGAGGCGAAGGAGGCGCTCAGCGCCTTCATGGAAAAGCGCAAGCCCGACTTCTCGCGCTTCTCGTGAGCATTGTTCACGAGACGGTTGCCGCGAACGGCCTGAAGTTCCACGTCGCGCGCGCGGGCGAGGGCCCGCTGATGCTCTTCCTGCACGGCTTTCCCGAGTACTGGGCGATGTGGCACCCGATGCTCGAGCATTTCGGCGCGCGCGGCTGGTGCGCCGCGGCGCCCGACCTGCGCGGCTACAACCTGTCGGAGAAGCCCGCCGCGGTCGAGGCCTACCGCGCCAAGCACCTGATGGCCGACGTGCTGGCGCTCGCCGATCACTATGCGAAGGACAAGTTCGTCCTCGTCGCCCACGACTGGGGCGGCGCAGTGGCCTGGGGCGTCGCCATCGCGCACCCCGAGCGACTGTCAAAGCTGGTGATGCTCAATTCGCCGCACCCATACCTCTTCTGGCGCGAGCTCTGCAGCAATCCGGCGCAGCAGCAGGCGAGCGAGTACATGCGGTTCTTCCGCCTGGCGAAGGCCGAGCGCGTGCTCTCCGAGAACGGCTACGCGCGCCTGCTGGGCGCCTTTGCCGATCTCGACGAGGATGCGCGCAAGGCGCTGATCGAAGCCTGGTCGCAGCCCGGCGCGCTCACCGGCGGGCTCAACTACTACCGCGCCTCGCCGATGTATCCGCCGTCGGCAGAAGACCCGGGCGCGAAGAAGCTGCAGCTCAAGCCCGAGGACTTCATCGTCAAGGTGCCGACGCTCGTCATCTGGGGCGAGCGCGACACGGCGCTCCTGCCCGGGTGCGTCGACGGGCTGGAGGCAGTAGTTCCGGACCTGAAGGTGGTGCGCGTGCCCGAGGCCTCGCACTGGATCGCGCGCGAGCGAACCGCGCAGGTCATCGGCGAGATCGAGGCGTTTACAATCCGATGATGAAAGCCGCGCTGAAGATCCGCGACCTCGAGGGCCGGGTGGGCGAGGAAATCGCCGTTTCGCCCTGGGTGGACATGCCGCAGGAACGGATCGACCTCTTCGCCAAGGCGACCGAGGACTACCAGTGGATCCACGTCAATCCGGAAAAGGCGAAGCGGTCATCCTTCGGCACCACCATCGCGCACGGCTATCTCACGCTCTCGATGCTGCCCAAGCTCATCGAGTCGACCTTCGAATTCTCCGACCGCAAGATGGGCGTCAACTACGGCCTGAACAAGGTGCGCTTCACGGCGCCCGTGCCGGCGGGGGCGAAGATCCGCGGCCGCTTCACGCTTTCGAAGTACGAGAAGCTGGACGGCGGCGTGCAGACCACCTGGCGCGTGACCGTGGAGCGCGAGGGCGGCGACAAGCCGGCGATGGTCGCCGAGACCATCAGCCGGCACTACTTCTAGCCATGGCGCAGCGCTGGAAACAGAAGCCCCCGAACTCCAACTGGGGCGAATTCGGCCCCGACGACCAGCGCGGGCGCATGAATTACGTGACGCCGGAGAAAGTGCGCCAGGGCGCGGCCGAGGTGAAGGAAGGCATCTCCTTCTGCCTCTCGCTGCCGCTCGACTACCCGGGCGGCAACGTCCTCAACCCGCGGCGCAACCCGCCGCGCCTCGCGCCGACGCTGCGCGGCGGCAAGGCGAACTTCTGTTACCCGATGGCCAATGACGAGCCGCTGCTCACCGACGTCGTCTGCGACGACGTGGTGCTGCTCACCCTGCAGTACTCGACGCAATGGGATTCGTTCGCGCATGTCGGCAGCAAGTTCGACGCCGACGGCGACGGCAAGCCGGAGCTGGTGTTCTACAACGGCTTTCGCGCGGGCGAGGAAATCAAACTCGCGCCGGAAAAGCCGGGGGCCGAGCCCTGGGCGAAGTACGAGGGCGCGCGCGCCGAGGCGCTCGGCATCCAGAACCTTGCCGAGCATGGCGCACAGGGGCGCGGCGTGATGGTCGACCTGCACGCGCACTTCGGCCGCGAGCGGAAGGCGATCGGCTACGACGCGCTGATGCGCGTGATGGAGAAGGACAAGGTGGCCGTGGAGAAGGGCGACTTCGTCTGCTTCTACACCGGCTTCGTCGACGTGATCCTGGAGCTGAAGAAGAATCCGGACCCGAAGCTCATCCACAACACCTGCACCGGGCTCGACGGTCGCGACGACAAGCTCCTGCAGTGGATCACCGACTCGGGCTGCGCGGCTCTGATCGCCGACAACTACGCCGTGGAGATCATCCCCGCGAGCCCCTTCAAGCCCTTCGCGCACGCGCTCATGCCGCTGCACGAGCACTGCCTGTTCAAGAACGGCATCCACCTCGGCGAGATCTGGTATTTGAGCGAGCTTGCGCGCTGGCTGCGCGAGCACCGGCGCAACCGCTTCCTGCTCACCGCGCCGCCCCTGCGGCTGCCGGGCGCCGTCGGATCGCCCGCCGTGGCGGTTGCCACCGTCTAGGAGAACGCCATGTCGAACGACCGCCGCGACCTCGTCGCGCAGATGAAGAACCGCGCCCTCATCTACAAGGAAACCTACGACGTGCTCGCCGAGGAGCTCGGCGCGGCGAAGGCCGAGGCGCTGCTTACGAAGGCGATCTACCGCCGCGGCCGCGCCATGGGCACGGCGTTCTCGAAGTTCGCGCCCGCCGACCTCGGCGGGCTGTGCGAGGCGTTTCTCGCCAGCGTGCCGGGCGGCAAGGCGATCTTCAAGCCCGAGGTGCTGAAGAAGGAGCCAGCCGCGCTCGAGATCCAGCTGCACGGCTGCCCGCTGAAGGACGCCTGGCGCGAAGCGGGCCTGGCCGAGGACAAGGTGGCGACGCTCTGCCGCATCGCCGGCGCGGTGGACAAGGGCCTGTTCGAAGGCGCCGGGTTCAAGATCGAGAACCGCACCTGGACGCCCGGCGCGAAAGGCTGCTGCTTCCTGCGCATCCTGCGTGGCTGAGCACTGGGACTATATCGTCGTCGGCGCCGGCACGGCGGGCTGCGTGCTGGCGAATCGCCTCACCGAAGACGGCAGGCACCGCGTGCTGCTCCTTGAAGCCGGGCCGCGCGACACGAACCTCTGGATCCACGTGCCGCTCGGCTACGGCAGGCTCTTCACGCGTACCGACGTCAACTGGGCCTACGAATCCGAGCCCGAGCCGACGCTGAACGGCCGGCGCATCTTCACCCCGCGCGGCAAGGTGCTGGGCGGCTCCTCCTCGATCAACGGCCTGGTCTACATCCGCGGCCAGCGCGAGGACTTCGACGGCTGGGGCCTTGCCGGCTGGCGCTTCGACGAGCTGCTGCCGTACTTCAAGAAGTCCGAGGACCAGGGGCGCGGCGCCGACGCCTGGCACGGCGCGGGCGGTCCCATCGGGGTCGGCGACCTGCCGGACAAGCACGAGCTGTGCGACGCCTTCATCGCTTCGGCCGAGGCGCTCGGCATACCGCGCAACGACGACTTCAACGGCGCGCGCCAGGAAGGCGCGGGCTACTACCAGGCGACGATCAAGAACGGCCGGCGCTCGAGCGCCGCCACCGGGTACCTGCGCCCGGCGCGAAAGCGCGCCAACCTGCGCGTCGAGGTGGAGGCCCTCGCCACGAAGGTGCTGTTCAACGGCACGCGCGCCGTGGGCGTGGAGTACGTGCAGGGGGGCGCCGTGCACCAGGTTCACGTGACGCGCGAGGTGATCCTCGCCGGCGGCTCGATCAACTCGCCGCAGCTGCTCCAGCTCTCGGGGGTCGGCCCGCGCGCGCTGCTCGAGCGCCACGGCATCCAGCCCCTGCACGACGCGCCCGGCGTCGGCGAGGACCTTCAGGACCACTTCTACGTGCGCACCTTCTGGCGCTGCACGAAGCCGATTACGCTGAACGACGACATGGCGAGCTGGTGGCGCCAGCTCGGCATCGGCCTGCGCTACGTCCTGCAGCGGCGCGGGCCGCTCACGGTCAGCGCCGGCTACGCTGCGGCATTCGTGCGTACGCGGCCCGAACTGACGCGGCCCGACGGGCAGATCTACTTCATCAACTTCTCCACTGCCAAGCGCGGCGGCGTGCTCCACCCGTTCTCGGGCTTCACGCTGTCGCTGTCGCAGCTGCAGGCCGAGTCGCGCGGCTGGGTGCGCATCCGCTCGGCCGATGCCAAGGCGCCGCCGGCGATCCGCTACAACTACCTGTCCACGGAGAGCGAGCGGCGCAGCATGGTCGAGGGCCTGAAGCTGGTGCGCCGCCTCGCCGGCACGGCGCCGCTCGCGCAGTACGTGGCCGCGGAGTTCCAGCCGGGACCGAAGGTGCAAAGCGATGCCGACTGGCTCGCCTACGGCCGCGAGTACGGCGACACGGTATTCCACCCGACGTCGACCTGCCGCATGGGCGAGGATGCGCGTGCCGTGGTCGATGCGCGCCTCAAAGTGCGCGGCATCGGCGGCCTGCGAGTGATCGACGCCTCGGTGATGCCCGCAGTACCGTCGGGCAACATCAACGCCGCGGTGTTCGCGCTGGCCGAGAAGGGGGCCGACCTGGTGCGCGCGGACGCGAACCGTGCTTGACACGATGCCCAAGTCTGCGAAAGACTGGCCTGCACAAGGAGGAGACACCCATGCTTAACCACGGAACGCGCACGCTCGCCGTCGCCGCCGCACTCGCGGCCGTGTCGTCGCTGGCGCTCGCGCAAGGCAAGGAAATCAAGATCGGCGTGATCTACGACTACACCGGCCCGTTCGCGGCCGGCGGCTCGCAGGCGGCGGCGATCGCCACCAAGATCGCCATCGAGATGATCAACGAGAAGGGCGGCGTCGAGGGCTACAAGGTGAACGCCATCTACGCCGACGCGCAGTCGAAGGCCGAAGTG
>JAOUGZ010000216.1 GCA_029865405.1 Betaproteobacteria bacterium | reverse complement strand
CGTCGGCGGCAACGTGTGCAACGCCTCGCCCGCGGGAGACACGCTGGTGCCGCTGCTCGCCTTGAACGCGCGCGCGGTGCTCGCGGCGAAGCCGAACGGTGCGCTCCAGGTGCGCCGCGTGCCGCTCACCGAATTCTTCCTCGGCCCGGGGCGCACCTGCCGCACGCCCTCCGAGCTGCTGGCCGCGGTCGAAGTGCCGCTGCCGCCGGCGGGATTCGCGGGCGAGTTCTACAAGCACGGCACCCGGCCGGGCCTGGACATCTCTGCAATCGCGATTGCGCTCGGCGCGCGCCGCGACGGCAGGGTGCTGCGCGATGTGCGCGTCGCATTCGGCTCGGTGGCGCCAACCCCGGTGCGTGCGCCGCGTACGGAAAGCGCGCTCGAGGGACGGACTGTGGACGCAGCGCTGCTGGAAACCGCGGCGCGCACCGCGCTCGGGGAAGTGCATCCGATCTCCGACGTGCGCGCCACCGACTGGTACCGGCGCGAGCTGATCCGCAACATGCTGAAGAGGGTACTCACCCATGTCTGCCAACTGTGACATCGCGTTCACCCTCAACGGGGTGAAGCGGGAACTGACCGTGCCCGCGGGCATGAGCGCGCTCGAGATGCTGCGCGAGCGCCTCGGGCTCACCGGAACCAAGTACGGCTGCGGCGAGGGCGAGTGCGGCGCCTGCACCATCCTGGTGGACGGGGCGACGCTCAATTCCTGCCTCATGTTCGCTGCCGATTGCGACGGGCGCGAGCTGCTGACCGTCGAGGGCGTGGCGGCGAGCGAACCGGGCGAGCGCCTGCGCAGCGCGTTCGTCGCGAGCGGCGCGGTGCAGTGCGGCTTTTGCACCCCGGGCCTGATGGTGCAGGCGGCCCACCTCATCGAGCGCCACCACGCCGCGGACGAGGCGGCGATCCGGCGCGGCATCGAGGGCAACCTGTGCCGCTGCACCGGCTACCGCAAGATCATCGATGCGATCGCCGCGGCCGCGGTCGCCGCGAAGGAAGGAGCCGACCATGGGCGCCGCTGAGAAGCCCGTGCCGGGCGACACGCTCATCGGCAAGCGCATCGCCAAGCTGGACGCGCCCGACAAGGCGAGCGGCAAGACGCGCTACCTTCACGACTTGGAGGTGCCGGGGGCGCTGCACGCGAAAATTCTGCGCTCTACCCAGGTGCACGCGCGCATCGTTTCGATCGATACCCGCGCGGCGCGCGCACTGCCCGGCGTGCATGCGGTGATCACCGCGGCGGACGTGCCGTGGCAGCAGCCGATCGGCGTGGGCAAGGACCACCTGCCGCTCAAGACCGACCGGGTGCGCAGCCTGCGCGACGAAATCGCCGCGGTCGCCGCCGACAGCGAGCAGATCGCGGAGGCGGCGCTCAAGCTGATTCGCGTGCAGTACGAGCCGCTGCCGGTGGTGGCCACGCCCGAGGAGGCGCTCGCGCCCGGCGCGCCGCTCATCCATCCCGAGCCGCGCGGTGCGGGCGAAGGTCCGCAGCTCAAGACGGCGGGACTGCCGGTGGCCTTCGCCGGCAAGCCCGACAACATCGCCATGACCTTCGCCTACGAGCAGGGCGACGTCGCGAAAGGCGAGGCCGAGTCCGACGTCGTCATCGAGGATGTGTTCCGGCTGCACTACGTCACCCACTGCTGCATGGGCGTCTCGGGGGTGATCGCCGAGTTCGATCCCGGCGGCAACCTGCTGCTGTACTCGAATACGCAGGTGCCGTTTCTCCACAAGCGCGAGTTTGCCGAGCTGCTCGGCATCGACCCGGCGCGCATCCGCATCATCCAGCCGCCGATCGGCGGCGGCTTCGGCTCCAAGCTCGACATCTATCCGTTCGAGCCGATCGCGATCTTCCTTGCCAAGATCACCCGCCGCCCGGTGAAGCTGGTGTTCACGCGCGAAGAGGAGTTCCTCGCCTCGCCCACGCGCCAGCCGGTGCTGCTCAAGCTGCGCTCGGGCTGCCGCAAGGACGGCACGCTCACGTTCCGCGGCGTGGAGACGGTGCACGACAACGGCGCCTATACCTCCTGGGGCGCGACCACGCCGTTCGTCATGATGCAGACCATTTCGTCGCTGTACCGCGTGCCGCACTGCAAGTACTTCACCAAGGCCGTCTATACGAACAACCCGTACGCCGGATCGTTCCGCGGCTACGGCAACTTGCAGGCAACCTTCGCGGTGGAAGCGCACATGGACAAGCTCGCCGAGGCGGTCGGCATGGACGGGCTCGCCTTCCGGCTGAAGAACGCGCAGGACCCGGGCGAGGTGACGCCGCAGGGCATGCACTTCAAGACCTGCGGCTTCAAGCAGTGCCTGAGCACGGCGGCGGCGCGCAGCGACTTCCTGCGCAAGCAGGCCGAGAACCGCGCGCGCTGGAGCGACCCCGGCCCGGTGAAGCGCGGCATCGGCATCGCGTCGATGCTGCACGTCGGTGGCGGCGCCAAGATCTACCCTTCGGACGGTTGCGGCACCATTCTCAAGGTGGACGATTTCGCGCACGTCACGCTGATTACCGGCGCCTCGGAGATCGGGCAGGGCTCGGAGACGGTGCTCTCGCAACTGGTGTGCGAAGAGCTCGGGCTGCCGATGTCGGCGGCCACGGTGGTCAACAACGACACCGACATCACGCCCTGGGACGTGGGCGTGCACGCCTCGCGCACCACCTTCATCGCCGGCAACTCGGCGATCGGCGCCGCACGCAAGGCCAAGGCGAAGATCCTCGCCGCCGCGGCGTCCAAGAGCGGGATCCCCGAGGACCAGCTCGAGCTGCGCGGCGGCTGCATCGTGCGCAAGGACGGCGGCGAGCGCCTCTTCGAGCTGGGCAAGTTCCTGCGCGGGCTGCACTTCTCCGATCGCGCGGAACTCGTCATGACCACCTTCTATTACGAGCCGCCGAGCAGGCACCAGGACAAGCAGTTCAAGGGCGACGTCTCGGCGGCCTACGCCTGGGCGACGCAGGTGTGCGAGGTCGAGGTGGACACGCAGACCGGCATCGTGCGCCTGCTCAAGGTCACCGGCGCGCACGATGTCGGGCGCGTGCTCAACCGCCTCGGCATCGAGGGCCAGATCGAGGGCGGCATCGTCATGGGGCAGGGCTACGCCCTCACCGAGAACCTGATGGTCGAGGCTGGCGTGGTGCGCAACCCGAGCTTCCGCGACTACAAGCTGGTCACCGCGCCGGAAATCCCGGAAATGGACGTCAACTTCGTCGAGACCATGGACGGCGAGGGCCCGCAGGGCGCGAAAGGCGTGGGCGAGGCGCCGGCGATCTGCATCGCGGCCGCGGTGGCAAACGCGATCCACAACGCCACCGGCAAGCGCATCACCGCGTTGCCCTTCACGCCGGAAAACGTCTACCGCGCGCTGCACGGGGCGGCCGAGCCGCCCAGGTGGAGCGCCGCCGCGTGAAGAAGCGGACCGTCCTCAGCCTGGAGCAGGCGCTTTCCCTGCCGTACGCGACGCTGCGCTTCGTGCAGCTGGGCTGGCGCGTGATCCGCATCGAGGCGCTCGGCGCCGGGCGCGGGCTGCCCGGCGACCCGAACCGCTACATCGGCTCGCGTGTCGCCGACGAGGACCGGCGCAGCTATTACATCGCGCCCAACGTCGGCAAGGAAGCCATTGCGCTCAATCTGAAGAGCGCCGCGGGCCGCGCGGCCCTGAAGCGCCTGGTCGCCGGGCTGAACGCGGACATCTTCTGCTGCAACACCGTGCCCGGGCGCTACGCGCCGCTCGGCATCGACTATGCGACGCTCGCCGAGGCGAAGCCGGATCTGATCTGGGCAGGCATCTCGGCGCTCGGGCCGGAGTACCCGGAGGTGCCCGGCTACGACCCGGTGATCCAGGCGATGGCCGGTTACGTCGAGCTCACCGGCGTGCCCGACGGCACGCCCGTCCTGTGCGGCGTGCCGGTGATCGACCTCAAGGCGGGCGACGAGGTCTACGCCAACGTGATGCTCGCACTCGCCGAGCGCGCCGAGACCGGACGCGGGCGGGAAATCCACGTCTCGATGCTGCAGGCGGCCGCCTCCTGGCTGATCACGACGCTGCCGCTGCTGGATTTCGACTGCGAGCCCTGGGAGGTGACGCGCGCCGGCAACGAGCACCGCAAGTTCGTGCCGACCAACGTCTATCCGGCACGCGACGGCTTCTTCTATATGGCGATCGGCAGCGACGCGATGTGGCAGCGCCTCACCGCGCTGGCGCGCTTCTCCTCCCTCGCCAGCGAAGAGCGCCAGACCAACGAAGGCCGCATCCGCGATCGCAGGAACCTGCAGCGCGACATCGCCGCGCTGACGGCGGCGGCGAGCACCGAGGAAGTGATGGCGGACCTGCGCGCGGCGACGATTCCGCACGCGCGCATCAACGGGGTTGCCGCGGTGCGCGAGCTCCCGGCGCTGCGCGAGCGGCTCACGTCCGCCGTGATGCCGGGCGGCAAGCGCGTGCGCATGCCGCCGATGGCGGTGGACCTGCCGGGTGCGGCGCGCGAATTGCGCTTCGCGCCGAAATACGGCGAGCACACGCGCCCGGTGCTGCGCGAGGCCGGGTTCTCCGAGGACGATTGCCGCGCACTGGCGGCCGCCGGGGTGATTCCGCATTGAGCGGCGGCGCGGTCTGGTCGAGCGGCTTCCGGCCGTTCTTCCTGGCGGCGGCCGCTTACGGCCCGTTGCTGCTCCTGCAGTGGTACGGGGCGCGCGCCGGCTGGTGGGGTGCCCCGGGCGCGGGCCTTTCCCTGGCGCTGCTTCATGCGCACGAATTGCTGTTCGGTTTCGCCGCCGCCCTGGTGTGCGGTGTGCTGCTCACGGCATTGCCGAGCTGGTCCGGCGCGGCCGAGTTGCGCGGCCCGCCGCTTGCCGCGCTCGCCGCGCTCTGGCTGGCGGGGCGCGCGGCACTGCTCGGCGCGGACTGGCTCGCGCCCGCGCTGGTCGCGCTCGTCGACTGCGCGCTGCTGCCGGCGCTCTGCGCCATGCTCTTCGCGACGCTTGCCTCGGCGCGCCGGCGGCTCTTCTGGTGGACGCTGCCGCCGCTCGTCGCGTTCGCGGGCGCGAACGTCGCGTTCCATGTCGCGCTGGGCCGCGGCGCCGACACGGACGCACACTGGGCGCTGCTGCTCGGCGTGCACGCGCTAGCGTTCCTGTTCACGCTCTACGGCGGCCTGTTCATTCCGGCCTTCACGCGGCGCTGGCTGCAGCGGCGTGGCGAGCGCGCGAGGGCGATCCACATGCCGCTGGAGTACGCGACCGCGCTGGCGATGGTGGCCTTCGCCGGCGCCGACCTGCTCGGCGCGCCGCGCGACTGGATGGTCGCCGCCGCGCTCGGCGCGGCGGCCGTGCACGCCTGGCGCTTCGCGCGCTGGCGCGGCTGGCGCACGGCGGGTGAGCCGCTGCTTTGGTGCATCCACCTCGGCTACGCGTGGCTCATCGCGGCGCTGATTCTGC
>JAOUGZ010000007.1 GCA_029865405.1 Betaproteobacteria bacterium | reverse complement strand
AGCCCAGGCCGCGCCCGGCGCGCCGCTCCCAGGCACGCCACAGGCCAGCCCTACCCGAAAAGTCGGGGAAACGTCCTCGACCATCCCAGCCGACCCCCTCGCCCCTCCCCCTGAGCTCGCCTCCCTCTCCGCACTGCGACCAGATCCCGCACAGCTGCCACAGCTGCCGCCCTTCCTCGCCCAGCGCCTCAACCCACGCGAGCAGCGCACCGCCTGGCTCATGGCCGCCGGCCGCACCTACACCGACGCCCTGACCGAGCTCGGAATCTCCAGGCGCGCCAACGTGCGCAACGCCTGCCCGCCAGCCGTGCACGAAGCCGCCGCCTACCTGGTCCGAGAACTGGCCGCCAGTTGTGGCGCGTCCCGTGAGTGGATACTTACTCAGCTGGTCGAATTGTACCGGCGCGCCTCGCGTTCCGTGGCCGTCTTGGACCGCCGCGGCGAGCCGACCGGCGAGTATCGATTCGACGGCGCCACCGCGGCGCGCTGCCTCGAATTGCTGGGGAATCAAGCGGGTATGTTCGGCAAGCGGGTCGTGCATGACGTGTCGCAGGACGTGCGCGAGCTCATGCGAGCGGTGGCCGAGCGGGGCAAGCCTGCCCTGCCGGCGCCTGGTGCGCCTGGCCGGATCCTCGAGCAGTAAGAGCCCACAGGCTAGCGCAGCGTATGAGCACACCGTCGCATGCTGCTGATTTGTTTGAGTTGGTGCGCTGCGGGAACATCATTCTGCATTATGTCAAGTCTGCTGCTGCTGCTGCTCACGCTGCGCCGACGCGCGCCCGCGGGGGGGTGGGGCCAGTCGCCCCCCACCCCCGCCCGCCCGGCCGCGCGATTCAGTACCGTACTGGCCCCTGGGCCGTTGTATTTTCCCGGTTTCTCCCCCTGGCCTTCGAGGGAGTACCGTCCATTTTTTTTCGTGGTGTTTTTCCGGATCTCGAGCATTTTGGACAGGTCTTGACGTGGTTGACACGCCCGCGGGCTTGTCCCGCGGGAGTGGTAGATTCAGTGCGGGCTTTGTTACTGGCTAAGGCGGTAGTTCAGTAGAAGCATCTGGATCTCCTTCTGTTCCTGCTTCTGCTTGGGCCAACTACCCCTACCGGACGCCAACTGATGTCTAACAACGTCTAACAAGGTCTAACAATAACCGTTTCGATATGTGGCTTGTTCTTTTTATTTATCTCTGAGAGGATTGGGGGATGGAGACGAATCGGATGGCGGCGGCGAGGGCGCGGGAGAAGCGGTATATGGGTGCGGTGTGCCCGAGGCATCCTGATGCGGGAGGGGTGAGGCACACCTCGAGCGGGTCGTGCGTGCACTGCACGATCGAGCGTGCTGCGGCGCGGACTCGGATCATGCGTGATTTGCTGGCGGGGCGTTCCCCGGTGAGTACGGAGACGGAGGAATAGCCGCGTGGCCGGGGTGCGTGGGTTTGGGGGGTGGGGCAAGATCTTCGAGTCGTTGTTCGAGGGTTCGATGGTGGGCTCCGGGCCGACTGTGTTTGCGGTGTGGTCGTACGTGATCGCCAAGACGCAAGCTCCGGGGTTGGTGGAACTGAACCCGAAGCTGCTCGCCGGGGTGATCGGCGGGGAGGTCGAAAAAATCCGCGAGGCGATCGAGTTTCTATCCTCGCCCGACCCGGACTCAAGGGGCATTGAGCACGAGGGCCGGCGCCTTGTGCACCAGCACGCCTTCCAGTATTTCGTCCCCCAGTGGGAGTTCTACCGCGCCAAGCGCGACGCCGAGGCGAAAAACGAGTACATGCGCAACTACATGGCCGAGCGGCGCGCCAAGGAAAAGGGCGGGCCGGCCCAATCAACGGCAGGACAGGAATCGGGAAGGCAATCACGCCAGACCGACGATAACGGAACCCGACCTGTTCCTGCCTCCAAATCAACGGCGGGCACGTCGTCCGTACCCGAGGGATCGGGGGCCAAGCCAGCGGCGGCTCCCCACAGACCGAAGGCTGAGTCGACGCTGCCCGCCACCAAAGCCAAGCCCAACGGCCAGGGTGAGCCCACAGCCGGCGCGCTCGTGTGGGAGGCCTACGTCGCCGCCTACCGCATGCGCTGGGGCGTGGCGCCCGCGCGCAACGCCGCGGCGAATTCGTTCTGCTCCCGGTTCTCCAAGTCCATGCCCGAGGCCGAAGCCCCCGACGTCATCGCGTTCTACCTGCGCTCCCCGCGCGGCCTGTACGTCTCGGCCAAGCACCCGCTCAACCTCGCCGTGAGAGACGCGCAAGCGCTACGCACCGAGTGGCTCACCGGGCGCCACGGCACCGATGGCGCTGCGCGCCAGGGCGACCAGAGCGCCACACGATTCGAAGCCTTTCGTCCAATGCTGGACGAAGCAGATCGCAAGGAGGGCCAATGACCGCCGGACTGAAACAGCAGCGCCAAACGAACATGATCGAGCTTGCGGAAACGCACAACATCGCGCGCTCGATCGCCCGGATCCGGAATCAGGCCGGGAGTTACGACAACGGCCGATGGAAGCGCGCGCTGTATCACGCGCTCGGCATCGCCGGAACCGCCACCATCACGTTGTCGAAAGTGCGCGAAGCGCTGGAGCTCCCATGAGCACGGGCAAGATCCAGGTGGGGGTTGATGACCTGGAGGCGCCGCTCGAACGCGCGGATGGTAGTCGCCAGACCTGTGACGGCATGTCCCTGCGCGACTACTTCGCGGCGAAGGCAATGCAGGCGATGATCGCCAAGTCGCCACCGATTCTCTGCTCCAGCATGGACGATGATCCCGGACCGGAATTCTTCGGCTATCACGCCGTGGCACTCGGCGCGTATCGCTACGCCGACGCCATGATCAAACAGCGGGGGCGGTGATGGCGACGAAAACTCTCCTGCAGGCGCTCGCCGTGACGTGCGAGCTCACGAACACGCAGATTTCCACCGCCGCGGCGCAAGTCATGGCAAGCGACCTGTCGAAGTATCCCGAGGACCAGGTGCTCGCCGCGCTCGTGCGCTGCCGGCGTGAGTTGAAGGGCCGCCTGACGATCGCCGATGTGCTGCAGCGACTCCAGGACGGACGGCCGGGCCCGGAAGAGGCCTGGTCGATAATCCCGCACACCGAGGCCATGAGCGCCTTCTGGACCGACGAAATGCGCGCCGCGTACTTCGTCGCCCGGCCGTTGATCGAGTCTGGGGACATGGTGCAGGCGCGCATGGCTTTTCTCGAGACGTACCGGTCAACGGTTCAGTTTGCGCGCGATGCGCACCGGCCGGTCGCCTGGCAGTTCACGCCGGGCACCGACAAGGCGGGGCGCGAGCTGGTGGTGATCGACGCGCTGGAAAAGGGCCGCATCACCCACGATGTAGCGCAGATGCTCCTACCCCACCACCACACCGACGAAGGCGTCACCGCGCGGCTGCTCGCCGCAAAACCGTTGAAATTCCTGCCCAGCGCATGATCTACATCGAATTCTTCCTGTATGCGCTGCTCGTGGCGCTCCTTGTGCCATGGCTGACGATGGTCCTGACGCTGATGTTCTTCGGGCCGATGTGGTCGCTGCGCCGCGCCGAGTTGTTCGACCCCATGCCCTACGCGGTGCGCGACCTGATCACGCGCTCGCGGGTGCCTCGGGTGTTGCTGATGCTCGATGATGCCAAGCGCAACCACCAAGGGCGTCGAATCCTTGGCTACGCCATGCAGCTGACGCCGTTCATCAACGTGATCGTGGTCGACCGGATCTTCCTGAAAACCGGCTCGCTGATCCAGCTGCTCTTCGTGGTCGGGCACGAGCTCGGCCACCACCGCATGGGGCACACCAGCGTGGTCGCGACAGTCGCCGCAAACACGGGACGGTACTTTCTTGGGATCCACGACGAGGCCTGGAGCTCTGGCGAGGAAAGCCGTGAGTTCGCAGCCAACGAGTACGCCCGGCTCATGACCGGGATTCCGGTCGATGTGTTGGCGGATTTGATGCTCGTCAACGATTCCGTTCCACGTGAAACGAGGTAGCCGATGCCGTTCGATCCGCCGCCGCGCGACGCCGCGCCACCAGAGCCCAAGCCGCCCGTGTTCGACACCGGGTCCGAGCAATATAGGCACGAGTGTGAGTGTCGGTACGTCAAATCCCTGAAAGTGAGCGACCGCTTACACTACCTCGCCGGCGTGCGCACGAAGCGCGGCGACGCGCCGGTGGAGCGGATCATGAAGGACTTGGGCAAAGCCTGCCTGGAAGAGCTCACCGAGGAAATTGGGCGGCGTGCCGCCGATCATGCCGCCACCAGGATCCTGCGGTGAGTAAAAGACAAGAGGTCGGTAAATGGATTGGTGGGCTGGCGGAATGGGACGACGGCGACGTGAAGTATCTGTCGATCGTTTTCACCTACAAGCTCGACGAGGCGTACAGCCGCGCCTTATTCGCGCGCGCTTGCGGGAAAAGGGTGGTCGCTGGTGGCCCCGCGTTGTTCCTCATCAAGATGCAGCACATTCTCGCGGACGTGGCAGAAATCAGGCAGGACTACCCGGACGCAATCTTCAAGCACAACCCTCTCGCCACCTTCGCCTCGCGGGGTTGCCCGGTTGGGTGCTGGTTCTGTATCGTGCCCGCGATGGAAGGGCGCGAGTTCACGCTGATTCCTGATTTCCCGGTGCGGCCGATTCTCTGCGACAACAACCTGAGCGCCCTTCCTGCGGAATATCAGGAGCATATTATTCGGCGCTACCAGGCCGAGGGTGTGAAGCTCATCGACGCCAACTCTGGATTCGAGCCGATCACGTTCACCGAGGAGGTCTATCGGCGCTGGCGACCACTGCTCAATTCTGGCGGTGGCCCGTGGCGCTTCGCCTTCGACGAAACGAAGGAAGGGCCGCAAGTGCGCCAGGTGATGAAGATGCTGGCCGAGGAGCCACAGAAACGGAAGCGGGTCTACGTGCTGGTTGGAAATGAACCTTATGCCGAGTGCATGGCGCGCATTCAAGAAGTGCTCGACGCTGGCTGCGAGCCCCACGTGCAGCCGTATCTAAAACTCAACGCGCTCGAACGCGAACCGGTCGCGCGCTACGATTGGACGGTCCAAAAACTCAAGGACGTGGCGCGCTGGGCGAATGGATTCATCTGGAAACGCGGGCCATTCGAAGACTACGACCGCTACTATCGCGGCAACAGGCCGGCTGAAATCTATGACGAACAGCAAGGGTTATTCGTTTGATGAACTTCTGCGCCGCCAAGCGACCGTTTACCCATCCGCAGCGCCGCGCGATCGCGCAGCGCACCGCTGACCACGTGGGCGTGAGCCTCGAGCGTTTCCTCTCGGTCCTGCAGACGCGAAAGCGCGCGCGGCACTTGGCCTACCATCGCAAACGAGCCAAATTGAGGTATCCAAGGATGACGAAAAAAAACATGGGGCCGGCGCAGCAAAAGCGCCGCCACGAGTTCGCCCCCATGAGCGAGCTATACGGCCTGATCAAGGTCAACAACATGACCATCGCGCAATTCCTCGAATTCTCGGGCATCAGCCAAGGGGCCTTCTATCAGTGGTACGGATTCCCGATGCACAAATGGCCGATTCAACTGTTGCGCTATAAAGCCTGGGCGGACGCGATGGCGGCGCACATTCTCAAGTCGGGGCTGGATCCGAAACATTTCTGGCCAAAGCTGCCCGAGCTCACCAAGCCAAGCCAGCGCGCGCGCGAGCATCGCGACGTGAAACTCGAAGGGTTCGAATAGGAGGGGTGATGCCAAACGACGTTCAATATCGGCCCGCTTTGGCCGGTGAATTCTGGAAGGTCTGGACGAACGAGCAGGGGCCGATGGTGCCGGTCGCGCCGAGTGTGCAGGATTTGATCGAGCACCTGGAGACGATCCACCGCGAGCACGAAACGTACACGCGCCGCATGAACGAAATGATGGCCGCGGTGCGCCGCAGGCTCTTCGAGTACGCGCAGTCGATGCCCAAACCGGCGCCCACGCCGCCGTCGTATCTGCGCCCGGCGCCGCCGCCCCCGCCAGAGCCGTCCCCGCCGCAGGCGACGCCGGAGTAACCATGGGATTCGCGCCCGTCGCCAGCCGCACGGCCCTCACGGAGACGGCGAAGAAGCATCTTCCCGATGCTCACTTCGTCGAGGTCTATGAGGTTTGTGACGGGCTACCATGGAAGCTCGTGGTGCGCGTTGGCGCCGCACACCCGTACGTACAGCATTTCCAAGAGGGCGATTTGTACCTCGTCTGCAAGATGGCCGCGACGCATTTTCAAATAGGGGCTTATCCATGAGCCGAGCTCGGCAATGCGATCGCTGCGGCGCCTTCTTCTCGCGCGTCATCGGGGCCATCACCCTGGACGTGCACGAGGCCACCACGGAAGAGGACGTGGACCGTTCGGAAGAAGACATCGACCTGTGCGCGCAGTGCAGCACTGAATTCAACGCCTTCATGAATAGACCGGCATCACCAACATAAAGGATCGGCGACGATGAACGCAACGAAAGGCAGGATCGTCCACTACACGCTCTCCGATCAGGACTCGAGGGCCATCAATCGACGGCGGGTCGCGCGAACGCAGGACGCGGCTTGGCCAGGCGGCGCGCAGGCGCACGTCGGCAACGCGACCGGCGCGGGCGACGTTCTGCCGATGATGATCGTGCAAGTGTGGTCCGACAACGTGGTCAATGGCCAGGTGTATCTCGACGGCAATGACGTGTTGTGGGTCACGTCCGTCCCGTTCAGCGAAACTCCGAGCGTTCCAGGGTCATACGTCCAGGGGTCGTGGTGCTGGCCGCCGCGTGAGTAGCCATGGGGGAAATCACCGGACTCGACACGAAGACCGGCAAGTCGTGGGGCTCGAAGGCCGCGGCCGGCGACGCGCTCAATCGCGTCCCGAACGACGCGCCTTTCGTCGCGGTGTGGGTGGAGACGAATGACCAGGGCGAGCAGAACATAAAGTGGGCCAAGGCCAACACCGACTATCTCAAGCTGTGCACCATGGCGATCGCGCTGATGGAATTCGCGCAGTCGTGCGTGCGTGAGTCGATGGACCGCGCCGGCAGCTGATGGCCTTCGACCCGCCCGCCGAGCAATCTGAGCCGGTCGCGCCGCAGTCGGCGATCGACATCGAGGTCGTCGACCAATTCGCCGACAAGAAATGGCGCATGGCGAACCTGTACTACATTCTCGACGAGCTGAATCTGGAAGTTAAGTTCGTCCCGAACGACATGCAGGTGAAGTTCTGGAACGACATGTGGTACTTGAACGTGATTTTGAAGGGTCGCCAGCACGGCTTCACCACGTTCATCGACCTGTTCATCCTCGACGAGTGCATTTGGCACCCGGGTCAGGTGGGCGGCATCATCGCGCACACCCTGGACGACGTGCGCAAGATCTTCCGGCGCAAGATCAAGTATCCCTACGATCGACTGCCCGAGGCGATCCGCGCCGCGAACCCGGCGACCAACGACAGCGCGCAGGAATTGGTGTTCGCCAACAAGAGCGAAATCAGCGTGGGCACGTCGATGCGCGCGGGCACGCTGTCCTACCTGCACGTGTCCGAGTACGGCATCATTTCCCACAAGTACCCGGAGAAGGCCGAGGAGATTCAGACTGGCTCGTTCAATACGGTGCACCCGGGCAACTACATCTTCGTCGAGTCGACGGGCTACGGCAAAGGCGGCAAGTTCCACGAGCTCGTGACGAAGACCCAGAACGCGCAGCGCATGGGCAAGCCGCTCACCAAAATGGACTTCAAGCTGCACTTCTATCCGTGGTGGCTGAACAAGAAATACCGGCTGCCGCTGGATGAGGCGCGCCACGTCGTGTTCACGCGCGAGCACACCGCCTACTTCACCAAGGTCGAGCGCATGACCGGGACAACGCTCGATCTGGGTCAGCGCGCGTGGTACGTGAAGAAAAAGGAATGGAACGGCGATCTGATGTTCCGCGAGTACCCCAGCACGGACAGGGAGCCGTTTGAAGCGGTGATTCGCGGCGCCATCTTTGGCACGCAGATGGCCAAGGCACGCGAGGAGAATCGGATCACCAAGGTGCCATTCGACCCCGGGCTGTCGGTCGACACCTGGTGGGACTTGGGCCTGCGCGACAAGATGGCGATTTGGTTCGTGCAGCAACTCGGGATGCAGTTTCGATTTATCTACTACCACGAGATCGAGAATCAATCGCTGGAGTGGCATATCCGGCTGCTCGCCGACCTCAAGACGGAGCGCAAGTGGCACTACCGGCACCACATCGGGCCGCACGACCTCGAAGTCCGCGACCTGTTCACGAAGAAATCGCGCGTTATGCAGGCCAAAGCCGCGGGCCTGAACTTCATCGTGGGCAAGCAGTGGGACGTGTCCGACCAGATCGAGGCCGGCCGCAACCTGATCCCGATGTGCTACTTCGACGAGGAAAACTGCGACGTCGGCATCGCCCACCTGGAGAACTTCCGCTTTGAGTGGAACGAGAACCTGCAAAGCTACATGTCCGAGCCCCGGCACGACGAGCATTCCCACTGCTCGTCCGCCCTCATGACGGGCGCCATGTCGGCTGGGGTTGTCGGTCATGGGAACACCCGGGCGCGTACCGTGCTCGGCAGCAATTTCGCGACCTAACCGTTGACCGGATGAACGCCTTCTGCAAGGCGGCGGTCCTGCTCTCGCTTGCGGCCGTGGGGATGAGCGGATACGCTGTCGGCGTTTCAGCCGTTCGCGGGAGTGATGTGAACGACCACCAGAGAAAAATGGCACGCAAGTCGAGGGAGCCATCGGGCTATCACCCGGATGCGTATCTGCAACTGGCCGACGCCGGCCAGCGCGCGGCGCAGGATCCCGCGCAATACGACAGCTGGCGGTTCGGGAAGCCGCAGATGGAAACGGTGCCCGACACCGAGCCGCTTTTGCAACAAGACCACATCGACGCCGCGCTGAAACGCTCGCCCGAGTACTGGAAGCGCACGTGGGAAGGCGCCACGCGCTACGACACGAAGAGCGTCGACAAGGGCATCCCGGGCGGCGAGGGAGTGCAGGGCTACACCGTTTGCGACAAGCCGGCACGCAACTGCAACGTGGTCATGCGATCCAACGCGCGCAACTACGACGAAGTGCACCAACATGAAAAGATGCACGTGATGGGGTACGACCATCCCGGCTACGGCCACAGCCTGGGAGCGCCGCTGCCCTCAATTCTCGAGAGACAGCGATGAACAATCACCAGCGCAAGATGGCGCGCAAGTCGAAACGGCCATCCGGCTATCGCGACGGCGGGAAGATCGAAACGAACGAGTTGCAGGACAATCCCGGGCCGCGTGCTACACCGGCAGCTGAGCGCAGTGTGCGTGACGCGATCAAAGCCGACATTCCACCAAAGAGCGACCGTAAACCGGTCCAGATCAACGACAAGCTCAACCGGTTCGTTCGAGGGTAAATGCCCGCCATCGGCCTTCGCGTCGTCAGCAACCAGCAGATCAACGCCAATCAGGAAGCTCGCTTCGCCGCGCAGCGAGAACAGCAATCGCAGGACATGTTCCTGCAGGGCATCGCCGGCCACATCGAGCGCTTCTGGCAGGCCGCACAGCACGCAAAGCGCAGCATCGAAGACACCATGCTGCGCGCGCTGCGCCAGCGCACCGGAGTCTACGAGCCCACCGATCTTGCGCTGATCCGCCAGCAGGGCGGCAGCGAAATCTTCATGATGCTCACCAGCGCGAAGTGCCGCGGCGCCGAGTCGTGGCTACGCGAGATCCTGATGAGCGAGGTCGAGAGGCCTTGGGGGCTGGAGCCAACGCCGATCCCGGATCTGCCGCCTGCGGTGCAGCAGGCCATCGTCAATGCCGTCGTGCTGGAAGCGATGGCCGCAGGCTGGGAAGTGGACGACAGCCAGGTCAGCGAGCGGTTGCTCACGATCAAGACGCTCGCCTACAAGCGCATGATGAGCCTCTCGCTCAAGGTCGCGGAACGCCACGAGTTGGTGATCGCCGACCAATTCGCCGAGGGCGGTTGGAAAACCGCCCTGGACGAGTTCATCTACGATCTGATCACCTTCCCCGCCGCCTTCATCAAGGGGCCGGTGATGCGCATGAAGAAAACGCTGAAGTGGCGCCCGGGGCCTGGCGGCCAGTGGAATGCGGTGGTCGAAGATGCCGTCGCCCCCTGCTACGAGCGGCGCAGCCCCTTCGACATCTTCCCGGCGCCGGCGATGCGCAATATCCAGTACGGCAGCCTGATCGACCGGCACCATTTCACGCGAGAGCATCTTCAGGAGTTGCTCGGCGTCCCCGGTTATTCCGATGACGCAATCACGCAGGTGTTGGAAGCCTACGGAGAGCGCGGCTACACATCGCGCCAGATGAACGACCACCAGCGCGCGATTCTGGAATTGCGCCGCAACGAGGAGTACGACCCCGAGGGCACCATCGAGGCGCTGGACTACTGGGGCTCGTGTCCGGGGCACAGGCTGCTGGAGTGGCACTACCAGAACAGGGTAGAGTCCGACACCGAAATCGAGCCGCATCGGGAGTACAAGATAGAGGCGTGGAAGGTCGGCCGGTTCGTGATCAAGGCCCAGGTCAATCCCAACCCGCTCGGCAAGAAGCCCTACAGCAAGGCATCGTTCGAGAACATCGCGGGCGCATTCTGGGGCTTGGGCCTGCCCGACGTGATCAAGGATAGCCAGGCGATGTGCAACGCCGCCGCGCGTTCAATCTCGAACAACGCGGCGATCGCGAGCGGCCCGCAAGTCGAAGTCACCGTCGATCGGCTGGCCGATGGCGAGCCGGTGACGAAGATGTTCCCGTGGAAGTTGTGGCAGACGACCACCGACCTCACAGGCAACAACCAATCCGCGATTCGCTTCTCCCAGCCGCAGATGCACGTGCAGGAATTGCTGATGATCTACCAGCACTTCTCGTCGGAGGCGGACAACGAGAGCGGGTTCCCGAAGTACTCCACCGGCGACAGCAAGGCGAGCGGCGCCGCGCGCACGTCGAGCGGCCTGTCGCAGCTGATGAGCAACCTGGGCAAGGGCGTGCGCCGCGTGGTGGCGAACGTGGATCTCTACGTGATCGAGGAGTGCGTCGCCCGCACCTTCGACTACAACATGGAGTATCACCCAGACCCGGCGATCAAGTTCGACCTCCGCCCGGTGGCGCGCGGCAGTGTGGCGATGCTCATCAAGGACCAGATCGCCCTGCGGCAGAAGGAAATGCTGCAGGCGACCCTCAACCCGCTGGATGCGCAGATCATCGGCCCGCGCGGGCGCATGGAAATGCTGCGCCCGGCGCTCAGAGCGGCCGAATTCCCGGTCGAGAAGATCTTGCCGACCGAAATGGAGCTCGAGCTCGCCATGGCGACGATGCCGCCGCCCGCCCAGCTGCTCGGCAAAACCGGGCCCAATGCGGCCGAGGAGCCTGGTCGTGGCGCCGGTGGCGGCACGCCCGAAGGTCCGGAGAATCAGGACGTCGCTGGGAATCCGCCGCAGGGCACGCGCGTGCGCGAGCAGACGCAGGGCTACCGGGATGGCGGCATGGTGATCAGCGGTATGCCGATTACCCCGCCGCCGCGTCGCTTCAAGATGTGGCGCAGCCCGGACGGTGAAATGATGGCCGAGGAGCTTTGATCATGACGCCAAAAGAGGGCCGCGTGCTGCTGCTTCGACTGCTGATCACTGAGCCAATGCAGCTGTGCCTCTTCACCAAGGGCCCGAATCGCAAGAACGACAATGCCTCGCGCAGCGACTTCATCCTCCCGAAGAGCACCCAGATGCACGCGCTGCAGTTTCGGGATTGGCTGGTGGATGAAGAAGCAATCATCGCGCGCGCCGACAAGCGCACATTCTCTTTCTCCGCCGCTGGAGAAAAAATCGCTGGCTGGTATCTCGCCACGAAAAAGGATCAGGTGATCGTGGGATATGACTACTATCCGGAGCCCTACCCGGTCAATTCCATCGAGGACAAGGTGGCGGTCAGGCCAGTCCTGGCGCTGCGCGACGTAGCCGCCTGACGGGGGAGCAATGCCGGGCATTGCATACCACAACCTCGTAGCGACGACGCCGGATGATCCGCTATACGAGCTCCGTCCGTCGCACTGGAATGACAGCCACCCGGTAAGCCTGACGGTCGTTGGCTCCGAGGTAATCGGCGCGTTCAAGAACGACGGCGGCGTCAGCTTCGGGCTGGACACCGATGGCAAGATCACGGCCGCCGCGCCCGCTGGCGGCGGTGGCATCACCAACATCAACGTCTCGGCCGGCACGACCAGCCAGAACCTCTCGCGCCTCACGTTCGACAACCTGAACGGGATCAGCTTTGGGCTGAATGGGTCGGTAATCACCGGCAGCCACAACGGCCTCACCGCCCTACCGGTGCACGACAGCGCGGGTCATTCGGGCAACATCATCCCGAACGCGGTGCAGGACTTCGGCAACAACGCCATATCGATCGGTACGGCGGGCGTTCCGGCCGCGAGCGCCGGGCGCATTATCCTCTATGGCTTCAACGAACAAGGCAAGACGCGCCTTGGTATGGTCACGCCAGACGGCTCGCAGATTACGCATGCGCAAGACCAGTTCATCATTGCGCGCAATACCTCGGGTGGCGCAATAGCGGCCGGCAAGGCGGTGTACGTCACGGGCTCGACCGGGCAGACGCCGAATATCTCTCCGGCCAAGGCGGATGCCGGCAGCACCATGCCCGCCATCGGCGTGACGGTGGATGCGATCTCCAACAACGGCTTTGGCCGGGTGATGGTCGGCGGCGTTGCCGACGGACTTGATACTTCCTCATTCACCGAGGGCGATCGACTGTGGGTATCAGCGGTCACAGCCGGGGATCTCACGGCAACCGAGCCGGCCTATCCGAACCTGCGTCAGCGCGTCGCCATCGTCATAAACGCCCACGCCACGCAAGGCAAACTGCTCGTCTTGGTCGCTGGCGCTCGCGGCGAGTTCGGGATTCAGGCGATCTCTGCGGGGACGACGCAGTTCACTTCCGGCGCTGCCGTTTTCGGAAACCTGAACGGCATCAGCTTTGGTGTCGACGGCAACACCGTCACCGCCAGCCACAACGGCATTACCTCGCAGACGAACCAGACCTTGGGCGGCTATGCCCTCGGAAACACGGTCGGGCAGTCCTCGAGCAGCACGTTCGATGCACGCAGCTTCTCCGTCAGCGGCATGGGTGTGGCCTCCATGGGCTGGTCGAACGGTGCGCTCATCGTTTCCGTGCCATCCGGCGGAGGCGGGATCACGAACATCAACGTGAGCGCTGGGACGACGAGCCAGAACCTGTCGAAATTCGAGTTCAACAATGCCAACGGCGTGAGCTTCGGGCTGAACGGATCGACCGTCACGGCATCGCACAACGGGCTTACCAGCCAGAGCAATCAGGCGGCGAGCGCGGCGAACGGGAGCTTCACATTCCAGACGCTGGGCTTTCTCAACTCGAATGGCGTTTCATTCCAGACGACGACCGGCAGCCAGATCGTGGCGAGCCACAATGGCCTGACCAGCCAGTCGAACCAAGCATTCTCAGCAGCGGGCGGATCGAGCGCGTTCCAGACACTCTCGTTCAACAACGCCAACGGCTTCACCTTCTCCAACGTGGGCGGCGCGGTGCAGGGCAGCTACAGCGTGCCGGTGGTATCGAACGCGATTCAGGCGGTGGGCTCGGCCAGCGGATCCGGGACGAACACGTCGCGCTTCGCGGCAGACGACCATGTGCACCCCGGCGTGTTCTCGTTCGGCGTGTCGACCCTCGGCAACACCGGCGGCAATACTCGCGTGGACGTCGGGCGCTTCGTGCTGCAGGGCCAGAACGGGGTCACGCTGAACCAGAGCACCGCGGCCGGCGCGCTCAACACGATCGGCTTCTCGGTCAACACGAATTACGCCGCGAGCGATCACTCGCACGGCAACCCGACGCTCAACCTGACCAACCTGAGCGGCACGACCGCATCGAACAGCGCCGGCTTCACGCTCAGCCTCTCGGCAAACGCGCCGGGCGCAGCGGCGGAGAACAACTGGCATCACCTGCTCGGCGCGAACACGGCCGGCAACACGACCGCGAGCGGCTCGACCATCGGCCTGTCGGGACTGAACCTCACGCTCTCGGGGACGAACGGCAGCCAGATTGTGATTTCCGCGCCCGCGACCTCGAGTCTTTCGGCGATCACGAACATCACGATCGGCACGACAGGATCGACGATTGGCTTTAGCGTCGCGGCCGGCGGTGGTGGCGCGCCGGTAGACCGCTGGATCCGCTTGCCGATCATGACGCAGGCTGGCAGCACGCAGCACAACACGTCGGCCAGCATCTTCCCGTTCAACATCGGTGGCAACCTCGCTATCAGCAACGCGCGCTTCGGCATGTCGATCGGCGGGGCGACGACGACGAACACTTCGAGCGCTGGTTTCATGGTGTCTATCTCGATGGTGCTCTACACGAGGAACGGCTCGACCCTCTCGTCGGTCAACTCCGGCTCTAACACGTTCAGCGGCTTCCACCAGAGCAACTCCACCGCCAGCATGTTCGGCGCGCGCGCGCTGACCGTGAACTTCGCGAGCGCGACCACGCTCGTGCCCGACGAGTACTGGATGGCGGTGCATGTCAGGACCACGACCAGCGGCCAGATCAGCCTCGCCAAGTCGCTCTCGATGGCTGTACTGCCCAGCCTCGCATCAGCCATGGCCGGGCTTGATCCGTTCGGCGCGGCCACGACCAACACGCGCGGCGCGATGGTTGGGCTCGGCATCTTCTCCACCAGCGTGACGCGCGCTTCCATCGCGTTCAGCGACCTGACGGGGCAAGCGGGGAACAGCGCCACGCTCGCCAACTTGTGGGTCGATCTGCGCAACTGGAGCGTCTGGTAAGTGGTCGTGGCGCGAATCGTGTTTAACGCACACTAAAGGAGGTCACATGAAACGTATGATTGCTCTTCTCGCGCTTGTCGCGGCCCTGCCGGCGATGGCTCAGACCGTCGCTCCGACCGAGGCGCGACTCGAATGGGACTACGCCGCCACCAACGTGACTTTCGTGCTGGAGAGAAAGCCAGAAACCTGTAGCCCGAGCGGCACGTGGATCGGGTTCAACAATGACTAAGCTCGCCAGCGGGACGGCGTAAATGCCTGTCGCACTTGTCCTCATGCCGCTGGTGTCTGAGCCGTTTCGCGGCGGGACGCGCATTCGGCCAAAGTATGCGTCCACTGCATTCGCCGCGAGGGGCGTGTCTTTCTACGAGTCCCGCAACGGTGTTGCAGCAATCGTGATCGAGGGAACGCAGGCGCAGCTTGACCTGATCGCGGCAGACCCACAGTGCAGGGTTGTACAGAACGCACGAGCGGAGCAGCTTCTCGATGCTGACTTGCGCGACAAAGTGGCCGATTTCGAGTCGCTGGTGCGCTCGGACTGGGTTAAGAGGCCGCTACCGTGAGCGCGCTCATTTACGGGCCGGATGCGTTCACGGTCGGCAGCGACACAAACCTAATCACCTACGATGCCAACTGGGATGTGGTCAATTCTGGGACGCACCAGCTTCACATCCTTGCTGCCACGGACAAGGTGTACACCAACGCTAGTATCAACGGCGTCAGCCGGTGGACAGGGCAGACAGTCCTAGACCAGAAGATCGTCAGCGACATCGATATTGGCTCCACTGGTCAGTGGCCGGGTCTTGTTCTGCGATGCGATGCCGATCAAAACTGCTACTACATCGAATGGGACAGTGCTGAAAACGGCATCTATCTCTACCGTGCCACCGGCTTCACCGGGGGAAGTGGTGGGTCATACAACCAAATTGCTTTCGGTGGGTCTGTCTCAGCAACGACCTATACGAACGCCTACGCCAAGGTCACGGGAACAAATCCTTGTGCTATCGAACTCGGGGATGACACCAACGGCCCCGCGATTGTTACTTACAATGACTCCGACGCGGCGCGATTGCAAAGCGGGCAGCCCGGACTCAACGTGGGCGCAACCGTTGATTTGTCAAACCACGACAACGTGGAGATTTGGGACGAGGCTGCCACGGCCGGCGGCGGGCTTGCGTGGATAACTGCATAGGAGGTCTAGCTTGGCTCAGAGCATGAAACGGCAGGTCGATTCGCGCGGTCACTCGCGCTATCTTTATAGACTGGAGGGTCAATGACGCGGGCACTGTTTCTTTTTCTTACGCTATGTCCGGTGAGCCTGGGAGCTCAGGTTCCCGTGTCTCAGCCGACGAGCCCTAATTGGTTTGGCCAAAACCTTGAGATCGAGCTGCGCATGAAAGGCCCGCCAGCCGCTGGTTCCCAGGTGAGCGTCCTGTCCGATCTGCCAACACGTCGCATAGAGAAGGTCGTGTTCAAGGATTACAACGCGCGCTACCTGAACTATGTGGTGCCGTGCTGGAACACGAAGTCCGCGTGCCCAGAAATTATTGCAGTGACATATCGGGTGATGTTGAAATTGCCGTGGTCGAATCGCCTCAATGTCACGAAGTACACCAATTGCAGCGCCAGCGAATGCTTGCTTGCGGGAGTGTTCCTCCCGCTTCGCGCGAAGCCAGGCGAAGGTTATTCGTTGAAGTTCGATCGCGTAAGCGGGCTTTGGGCAGAGACGCCTATCGTGGTCGCGCTCAAGTGAGTCGCAAGCTGGTGGTGGGTGGTGACTTAATCGCGACTGGCACGGCAAAACTCTACAGGGCACGAGTGAGCATTGAAATTGCCATACGCCAGGCGGTCGCCTTTGGCCCTGTCTACAACCTGGATGCGGCAGCACTGAAAGATCCGCAGCGCTCTCCGCCGACAATGACCGAACAGCAGGAGGAGGAGGATGGATAAGGAAAATAAACCGCAAATCATCATGCAGGACTTCGGCGGTGAGCATTCCGCCAATCTCGCCGCGACACGATCCCGCCTGATCAAGGGCGCATCGTGGAAGAGGCAGCGTGTTGTAGTCGTCGTCCCGATGAGCGAGGCGATCCCGGCGAAGGTGATGCTGTCGTACTGGAATCTCGCGTTTGCCCCGAACAACGGCGTGGCTAAGATCGTCACGTTGGGCGAGGAGGTAGGGATCGCATATTCAAGCGCGGTAGAGGCAGTGCTCGCACACCCGGAGCTGAAAAACTGGGAATTCATGCTTACTCTCGAGCACGACAACGCCCCGCCGCCGGACGGCCTCATCAACTTGATCGCGCAAATGGAGGCGCACCCGGAATTCGCCTGCATCGGCGGCCTGTACTTCACCAAAGGACCGCAGGGCGTAGCGCAGATCTGGGGTGATCCGAAGATCCCGCAGAACTACATGCCTCAGATCCCGACCGGCGGGCTGCAGGAATGTTGCGGCACCGGCATGGGGTTCAGCCTGTTCCGAATGAAGATGTTCAAGGACGGGAGATTGCGCAAACCATGGTTCGTGACGCAGCGTCACGGTGGCGTGGCCACGCAGGATCTCTATTTCTGGAGCGATGCGCGAAAGTACGGCTATCGCTGTGCTGTCGATTGCTCCGTGAGGGTCGGGCACTACGACTGGAAAGGCGAGTACGGCCCGCCCGACAAGATGTATTAACAACGCAGGAGGAGAACGCAATGAATCGGAAGCAACGACGGACGTTGAAGAAGAAGAAGGTAGTCAAGACCCACAAGCTGTTGAAGCTGGACTTCGGCTGCGGCAAAACGCCGCGTGAGGGATTCGAGGGCGTGGACGCTCGGGACTTCGGGCAGAAGCACATCGTCGATCTGACCAAGCCCTGGCCGTGGAAGAACGGGTCGGTGGAGGAGGCGCATTGCTCGCATTTCATCGAGCACCTGACCGGCGAGCAGCGCATTCACTTCGTGAACGAGCTCTACCGCGTGCTCATCCCTGACGGGAAGTGCTTGGTGATCGTGCCGCACTGGGCGAGCGGGCGCGCGTACGGTGATCTCACGCACCAATGGCCGCCGGTCAGCGAGTTCTGGTTCTACTACCTGTCCAAGCCGTGGCGCGCGGCGAACGCGCCGCACAACGACAAGTACGAGTGCGACTTCGCCGTGGGCTGGGGCTACAACCTGCACCCTGAAATCCAGCAGCGCAACCCTGAGTACCAGCAGGAGGCGCTCAAGTTCAACAAGGAGGCGGCGCAGGACACGATCGCCACCTTCACCAAGATCGAGGCCAAGAAGGGCAAATGATCGGCGGTTTCCAAGTCGGGGCGTTCCAGCCGCTTCCTGCTTACCAGCAGGGGCCCGCGGTCGAGCAGGAAACCCCGATCGGGCGCCCGCACCGCCGCGGGCGCGGCTACCGACCAGAGTTCATCCCAAATCGGCGCGAGCCCGAAGTTGTCGTCCAGCCACCGATCCCGATCCCGGAGCCGCCGGCGCCGACCTACATAGAGGCGCCAGCGGTAATCGGGCTGGGATTGGCGCTATCCGTTTACTCCGGCATCGAGGCGCACCAACAAGCGGTCATTGGTTTCCCTGAGGTTGGTTCTGCCGTCACGGCGAATCTTGAAGCGTTGACTCTCGACGAGATTCCGCTCGGCGTTGGGTCGAATGCGGACGTCTCGACCAGGCGGGACGTGATCGTCGAAGTGCACATACTATTGACGGCCGCCGCAGAAATCGAGCTCGACCCGCTGTCCAAACGCCCGATCAGCGACGAGGATGCACTCAAGATCTTGGGTCGGATCGTTTGACAACCCCTATAGGGTGGGGGATTATCGCTCGCACGTGGCCAGCCATCATAAGGGGACGCCGTGAGCAATCTGAACGATACAGTTAAAGTGGCGGAGTCCTTGGCGCGCACGGCGTCATGGGCGGCCCAAATTCGCAACCCGCACGGGAAATATGGTCGACTCGTCATCGACGTGACCGGCATCGTGACGGCGCCAAGTGTCGTTGCCACGATCCGGGCCGTGGATCGGGTGTCGGGAAAGAAGTCCGACGTCCTCGCCAGCGTGGCCCTCACCGGTGTGGCCACCACGGTCCTGAAAGTCGGCCCGGCCCTCACCGCCGCGGCGAACCTGGTCGCGAATGACGTCATGCCACCGCTGATCGAAGTGAATTTTGCCCATGCGAACGGGGACTCGATTACGTACTCCGCGTCGCTGGAGTTGGTGCAGTGATCCGTCAACGACACTGAGAAGGAGAACAGCAATGAAAACCGCCATCCTGAACGCGCTTCGCCCGATCGACGCCCAGCTGGAGCGCTATCTCGCGCGCGCCGGGCTGCTCCACTACGCTTTTTACGAGAACCTGTTTGTGCGCAAGATCAAGCGCACCGACGACCGCACGCACTCGCCGTTCCTGATGAGCAACATTCCCATCGGTCCGGTGGCCTACGCCGCGCTCGGCACGAGTGCCGTGCACGTCGCTGGCACGTTGTACGTGTCAGAGATTTACGTTCCGCGGACCAAGCTGGTGACCGGCATCGGCGTGCTGAACGGCGTGACCGTGGGCACCGACAACCTCATCGTGGCGCTCTACAACGCCACCGGCGTGCGTCTTGCGCATTCGGCCCTGGCCGGAGTCGTGTCGGCAGGTGCGAATGCCTTCCAGCAGATCCCGTTCACCAGGCCACTCGACCTGGACAGCGACGAGAAGTACCACATCGTGCTCCAGTGCAACGGGGTCACGGCGACGACCCGCCGCATCGCGGCGAGCACCTACCTGAACAGGGCCAGCACGATCGCCGGCTCCTTCGGCACGATCCCGGGCGCCATCGCGGTGCCCGCCACGATCGTGGCCGACGCCGGGCCGATCGCGTATCTGTACTGATGAGCGGCTGGCTCAAATCCCCCGATGCGCGCGTCGTGAAAGCGCTGGCGCGCCTTCGCGGGGATCCCGATTTCATGCAAGTCCTCGCCTGGCTCGAACACTCCGTGCAGGAGCTCGACCGGGCGAAACGTGTGACGGCGGATGCGGTTGTCCTGCGCATGCAGCAAGGGGCAGCCAAGGCGGTTGCCGAATTCGTCGATCACGGAAATGGCGTCAACAAGGCGACCGCAATTGCTCCGCGCGACACCCTCTCCGGGCCCGTGGGGCAACGAACACCGTGAAGGCCAAGGCTCCTTAGCGGAACACCCCAACCCAACGGCTCGAGGAAGAAATGCCACCACTACCTGAAGCGGCACAACGCAACGTCCAGAAGGCCCATGAGTTGTCGCGCGAAATCGCGGCGCGTGGGCAGCAACCGCCCGTCGACCAGCCACCGACACCCGGAGCATCCGGGCCGGTCGCGGCGTCGGACACGGCTGCGCTGCAAGCCGAAAACGAGAGACTTACCGGAGAAATCCGCAGGCTCAACGCTTCCGTGCGCGTACTGCAGTCGAAGTACGACAAGGAGACGCCGCGCCTGATGTCCGAGAACGACGCACTCAAGAAGCAACTCGAGGAGCTGCAAGCCGCTGCGCAGCGCAAAGTAGAAGCCGGCGTACTGACTTCGGTGACCGATGAGGAACGCAGCCTCGCGGGCCCGATGCTGGACGTTGTGGCAAAGGTCGCGCGCGAAGTGGCCGAAGGCACCATCGATGCTCGCTTGAAGTCCGTCAACGAAAAGCTGGGAAATTTCGAGCGGCAGCACGAGGCGAGCTACTACGCCACGCTCGATGCCGGCATTCCCGGATGGGACGCCACCGATGGGTCGAGCATCAACGACGACCCGAAGTTCCTCAACTGGCTGCAGAGCATGGACCCCGAGACGAACAGGACGCGATGGACTCTGCTCAAGAACGCGGAGGCGGCCCGGCAGGGTCATGCCATCGTCGAAATCGTCAACGCTTTCAGGGAAGGTCGGGACATTGGGGCGCGCACTGCGCCGCCCAAGCCCAGAACTCCCCGCGTGGATCCACCGCAAGGCGGAGACAGTCAGCCGCCGATTGATCAGCCGAAAGGCAAGATCTGGTCGAGGGCGGAGATCGCGCAGTTTTACAAGGAGAAGAATCTCTCTCCGAAATACCAGGGGGTGCAGGGCAAGGCGAAGGCGCGCGAGGTCGAACAAGAAATTTTCGCCGCCCAGAGGGATGGCCGTATCTCCGGTTAAAGGAACCGGTCCGGCGCCTTTGAAAGCGGTCAGGAGAAACCGCATGAAAGCCTTCATCAACAAAGCCAAGAGCATGGCAGCCACGCTCCTTGCGAGCGTCCTGGCGCTGTTTGCGTCGCCGCGCGAGTACCGGTTCTACGTCGGCGTGCCAGCAGCCGCGGGCCATCCCCAGTACAGCGGCACCTTCATCCCGGAAATCTGGTCCGGGAAGCTCGTGGAGAAGTTCTACGACGCCACCGTGTTCGGTGAAATCGCGAATACCGACTACGAGGGCGAGATTTCGAAGATGGGCGACAAGGTGATCATCCGCACCGTGCCCACGATCGTGATCCGGGACTACCAGAAGGGCGCCAATCTGCAGTACCAGCGCCCGGAAAGCCCGAACGTCGAGCTCCTCATCGACAAGGCGAAGTATTTTGCCTTCGTGGTCGACGACATCGACAAGTTCCAGTCCGACCTGAGCCTCATGGACGACTGGGCCGGTGATGGCGGCGAGCAGATGAAGATCGTGATCGACACGCAAGTCCTGGGCACCGTCGTCGCCGATGTACCGGCCGCGAACAAGGGCCTGACTGCCGGCCGCAAGTCCGCCAGCTTCAACCTGGGCACCACGGGCACGCCGTTCGTGCTCACCGCCGCGAACGTCGTGGAGTTCATCACGGCGTGCTCGACGGTTGCGGACGAGCAGAACTGGCCGGAAGGCGGGCGCTGGATGGTGATCCCGCCGTGGATGCGCTTCCTGCTCATGAACAGCGACCTGAAAAACGCAAGCCTCGCGGGCGACGAGTCCTCGATCCTGCGCAATGGCCGCCTGGGGATGATCGACCGCTTCATGATGTACGTGTCGAACAACATTTCCACGGCGTCGGACGGCGGCTTCACCGCCTACAACGTGCTCTTCGGCCACAAGTCGGCCATCACGTTCGCCGCGCAGATGACCGAAATGGACAGCCTCAAGGCCGAAAGCACCTTTGGCACGCTGGTCCGCGGGCTGAACGTGTACGGCTTCGAGGTCATCAAGACCGAGGCGCTGGGGCTGGGCTACGTCCGCAAGGGCTAAGCCGGCTGATTCCATGACCCAAGGGGGCGCGCAGGTTGGCGCCCCCGTTTAGAAGGAAACGCAAACATGAAACGCATCAACATGACGCACCTGGCCGTGGCTGCCGCGCTGGCTGCTCCGGCCGCCATGTGGCCCGCAATGGCCGACATGGGCCGCCTGCTCAAGCACAACGTCACCTATCCGTACTGGGGTGGCAAGCCGGGCGGTGCCGCTGCTGGTCTGTACGCGCACGGCAACGTGCGTACCCCGGGCCTGGTCAACGTCGTCAACGTCCCGCTCGACTTCGCCGCGATCGCCGCGGCGCGCGTCGCCGCGGGGCAGGCGGCGCTGGGCGCGGCCGACGTGCTCGAGCTCATTCCGGTGAAAACCGGGACGTTCGTGCTGTTGGCCGGTATCGAAGTCACCACCGTGGAAGGGGCGGCGGCAACCGTCGACCTGGGCGACCGCGC